>VFKJ01000686.1 GCA_009885595.1 Myxococcales bacterium
ACGTGTCCGCCAGTTCTTCCTCGCGTATGTCAACGGGTCGGCCATCCCGCGGGAGATTTGGCCAACACTGTTGACCAAATTCCAAGCCCCTGAATTTCCACCGTTTCTGTCATGGAGCCACTACGTGGCGCTCCTCTCTCTCCCAAACCCACGGGCGCGCGCATTTTACGAGATCGAGGCCTCCCGTGAGTCCTGGTCCGTGCGGGACCTGGAGCGACAGATCGGCGCGATGCTCTTCGAGCGGCTGGCGCTCAAGGGTGACGCGCAGCAGCTCGCGAGCAACGGACAGCAGATCGCCCACCCCAAGGACGTCATCAAAGACCCCTTCGTGCTCGAGTTCCTCGACCTGAAGGAACCGGCCGACGTGCACGAGCGCGACGTCGAGCAGGTCATCATCGATCGGCTCGAAGATTTCCTGCTCGAGCTGGGCAAAGGCTTCTGCTTCGTCGGCCGGCAGAAGCGTGTCACCCTCGAGGGCGACCACTTTTACGTCGACCTCGTCTTCTACAACCGCATCCTGCGCTGCTTCGTGCTGGTCGATCTGAAGCTCGGCAAGCTCACCCATCAAGACCTCGGCCAGATGCAGATGTACGTGAACTACTTCGATCGTCATCAGCGCCTCGAGGGCGAAGCGAAGACCATCGGCATCGTCCTCTGCTCCGACAAGAACGAAGCGATGGTGCGCATCACCCTGCCCGAGGACAACGAGCGCATCCTCACCGCGCGCTACCAGCAGTGTCTGCCCACCGAAGCCGAGCTCGTCGAGCGCCTCAGTCGTGACCGCGCCGACGCCGAGCGCGCCCTCGAGAGGGACTGAGCGCTACCCGCCGTTGAGCTCGACGTTGGCGTACATCTTCATGAACTCGGACAGCTCCATCTTGAAGATGCCGTCGTCGCGCCCATTGTTCTTCGGCTCGCTCTCGCCCCAGGGGTTGCGCAGCTGCACGTACTTCTTCCCGCCGGACACCTCGGTGCCCCACACCGAGTAGGCGTGATCCGCGTAGAGCCCGCTGTTGGTGTACTTGGCGTTGCTGCTCTCGCCGTAGGTCGACGCCGTGGCGGGGCGGCGTTCCTTCACCGCGAGGCTCAAGGCGTCGAACACCTGGTCGGCCTTCACCCCGGCGTCCCTGAAGGTGATGGTGCTGCTGGGCTTGCCCGTCAGCCAGCTCATCGCGTCGCCGGGCACGCCCCCTTCGATCGCCGCGTAGCTGCCGGCCTTGGCGGCGAAGGCCTTCTCCAGCAGCGCGGGCCAGAGTTCCCTCTCGTCGCGGCCGCTCGCGTACTCGAGCTTGTACCAATCGTTGTGCGGGAGGTCGGCGTCGATGTGCACCTGCACCGGGGTGAAGCCGCGCCCCTTCGCCTGGTAGATGGTGACGTCGTAGGTGCCGTCGCTGCGCTTCTTGAAGGCCTGCTCGATCAGGTCCGGGTTCACCCGCGCCACCGCGGCCATCGCCGCGATCAGATAGCAATCGGCCAGGTACTTCTGGGTGACGTCATCGCCGGAGATGCCGCCGATCGACAGCTGCCCGCCCTTGATCACCTCCTGGCGCACCTTCTTGAGGTCGCCCTTGAGGACCGCGGGGTCCTTCACCCCGAGCGGGTTCACCGGCGTGGGGTCGTCGAGCACCATCACCCCGCGCAGCTTGTTCGCGATGAAGTCGTTCATCTTCTTCGAGCCCGCGGGGGTGAACTGATCCTTGAAGCGGGCGGTCTCCTGCTTGAGCACCTTCGCTTCGGACTCGGTGAGCCCGTCGCGCTTGACGCGGCGGATCAGCCCTTCGACGTCGGTGTCGGAGATCTTCCCGTTCCTGGCTGCGGCTGCGAAGTCGGTGCGGAGACGCGCAATGTCGAGGGCCATGGGCCCCGAGGGTAGCGTCAGCGGTCGTAACGCGCGAGGCCGTACTGCTTGATGATGTTCGTCAGCATCGACGCGTAGTTGGGGTCGGTCGCGTAACCCGCCTTCTGCAGCTCGCGGCAGAACTGCGCGGGGTCGTTGCGATAGCGGAAGCACGGCGCGTAGCGGCTCAGGCGGCGCAGCATCTTCCCGTGGTCGATGAAGCTCTCGGCGGCGTTGTGGTACGCCTTGAACGCCGCGTTGATGTAGATGCTGCGCCCGTTGACGACCTCGCGCGTGCGCACCGTGAGGCTGCCGGCCGGCCCCGTGCCCTTGATGCCGAAGAAGTTGAACGCCTTCCGGGTCAGCCCCGAGCGGCCCCAGCCACTCTCGAGGATCGCCTGCGCCAGGGTGACCGAGGCGGGCACGCCGGTGGTCTGCATGCTGCGAACCGCGCCGGGCCCGTACTTGTCGAGGAAGGCGTTGCCCGTCTTCGGCAACGCGCCCGTCCTGCCGGTGCGCGTCGGCGCGGAAGGGGTGGGCGCGCTGGGCTGCGGGGGCCTGGCGCGCTGAAAGGAAGAAGCGGGCTTCTTCGCCGGCGCCTTCGAGGGCGCGCCGCCGGGGACCTCGAGGGTGTGGCCCGTGATGATCAGGTCCGGGTTCTTGATGCCGTTGCTCTTCGCCAGCTTGCTCACGGTGGTGCCGAACCGCGCCGCCAGCTCGCTCAAGGTGTCGCCCCGCGCAATCCGGTACGTGCTCATGGCTTCAGTGTCGCACGGCTGGCCCGCCGCGGGGCCAGGCGGGTGTCAGACGGCATCACGACTCCTACTTCTTTTTCTTCGGCTTCGGCTTCGGCTTCGGCTTCGGCCTCGCAGCCCTCTTCTTCGGCTTGCGCTTCTTCTTCGGCTCGTCCCTCATCAGCTCGAGGGTGACGCCCGGGCCGATCGGCAAAGGGTCGAACTCGCCGGTCAGCACGTTGAGCAACAGCTGCATCGAGGCGGCGCCCAGCACGAAGTCTTCCACGCCCGGCGCGCGCGGCCGGTGCTTCACGATGCGCGTCACCACCGGAGGCGGCACCCCGAACGGCTGAAACGCGGGCAGCAGATAGGGGTCTTCATCGGCCAGCACCGAGATTCCAGTCATGGGGAAGTGCTCGCCGTTCCAGACCGCGTCGAAGGCGCGCGGGTCTTCGTAGAACGCGAACCCCCACTCGATGCGGGCCTGGCCCATCACCGCCACGGCCCGCACCGCTTCTTTCTTGCCCGAGCGCTCGATCATTCGCAGCGACATCTCCGCGGGCATCTGTTCCCACAGCTCGAGCCGGTAGAACTCGATCCACGCCTTGACGAACTCGAGCAAGACGTCATGGGCGGCCGGCAGCTCCGCGACGACGCCCAGGGCGATGGCCGCGCGCAGCAGGTGCTGCTCCTGGGTGGGCGTCACCACCGTCCACCCGAAGCGGCGCCCCACGGTGGCCAGCGTTTCATCGCAGGTCACCTGGCCCCCGAGCTGCGGGGCGAGCCGCGCCGCGGCGTCGGCCCACGATTGGCCCACCATCATGGTGATGAGGCCGGTGGGCAGCTCGGCGAGCAGCGCGAACGCATCTCCCTCGGCAGTGGGGATCGTTCCCAGCGGGAGCACGAGCGTTTCCATGGCCCGTTTCCTACAGCCAAACGAGCCGCCACGATCCCGATTTCCGGGCGGGCGGCCCTGCGCGGCTGCGTGCTACACGGCCGCCATGATCGAGCGTCTCGTCAACGGCCTCGTGCCCAGGAAGCACCACCTTCAGCTCAAGGACGCCACCGGCCACCTGCACTTCGAGCACTGCCTCACCCAGGAAGGCTTCGACGGGCCGTACACCATCGCCTACCACCGCGAGCCGCCGCACCGGCAGGTGAGCGCGCCCACCACGCACGGCTGGCTCTCGCGCGAAGCGGCGCCCGCGGCCGACCTGCGCAAGCGCCACTACCTCTCGCAGCAGCTGGCCGCCTCGCCCAGGAGCCCGCTCGATGCGCGCGTGCCCCTGCTGTTCAACGCCGACATCACGTTGGGCATCGTGAAGCCGGCGGCTGAAGACACCGCGTACTTCACCAACGGTGACGGCGACGATCTCTTCTACGTGCATCAGGGCGGCGGCACCCTGCGCTCGCTGCTGGGCGATCTCGAGTTCGACGAAGGCGACTACGTCTACGTGCCGCGCGGGCTGATGCACCGGTTCCTTCCGCGCCCGGGCGTGCCGCAGTGGTGGCTGTGGATCGAGTGCCGCGGAGGCCTGCACCTTCCCAGGCAGTGGCGAAACCAGGTGGGCCAGCTGCGCATGGACGCGCCCTACACCCACCGCGACTTCCGCGCGGTCACCTTCATGGATCCGCGCGACGAGGGAATTCGCGAATCGGTGGTCAAGCGCGCCGACGTGTTCCACGGCTTCACCACCAGGACCCCGCCGCTCGACGTGGTGGGCTGGGACGGCACCATCTACCCGTGGGCGTTCCCCATCTTGAACTTCCAGCCCCGCGTGGGCCTCACCCACCTGCCGCCGACCTGGCACGGCACCTTCGCCGCGCGCGGGGCGCTCATCTGCAGCTTCGTGCCCCGGCCGACCGACTTTCACCCCGAGGCGATCCCCTGCCCGTACCCGCACTCCTCGGTCGACGTCGACGAGTTCATCTTCTACTGCAAGGGCAACTTCACCTCGCGCAAGGGCGTGAGCCCGGGCTCGATGAGCTACCACCCGGCCGGCATTCCGCACGGGCCGCACCCGGGCAGCTACGAGGCATCCATCGGCACGAAGGAAACCAACGAGCTGGCGGTGATGCTCGACTGCCTGCTCCCCCTCACCCCCACCGTGCACGCGCTGTCGCTGGAAGATCCCAGCTACCAGCAGAGCTTCCTCCCGTAGTCCGCCGGTCCCTCAGTCGTGAACGGGTGGAAGAATCCGCCCTCGCGGCAACGGCCCCGCTGCCGAAATTGGCAGGTCCGGGGACACCCGGCGTGGCGCGCCCGATTTGATCCGATGCTCGGCTGGGGCCAAGCCGTTACGATGCGGCGCATGGGATTCCTCGAGGGATTGTTCGGCAAGTCGACGAAGAAGGGCGGCGGGCTGGAAGCGCTGCGTGAGCGCTCGGACGAAAATCCGAACGACGCCCGCCTCGCGCAGGACATTTCGAGCCAGCTCAAGGCGCAGGGCGACGTCTCCGAAGCGCAGATGTTCGCGCGCCGCGCGGCGCAGGCGCACCTCACCGCGGGCTTCGCCACCAAGGCGCTCGCCGTGCTCAAGGGCGCGGCGGCCTGGGGCGAGCCTTCGGCAGAGCTGCTGCGCGATCTCGCCGACGTGCTGCTCGAGCTCAAACACAAGGAAGACGCGCGCGGCACGTTGATCCAGCTGCGCAGGCTGCACGCCTCGGCCGGCAACAAGGACGAGCTGGGCAAGGTCGACGCGCAGCTGCAGCAGCTCGGCCCCAGCCGCTGAAGCGCGCGCGCGCACTTTCCTTTCAGTCAGGAAAGTGTCAAATAGAGCCTCATGGACTCTAACGTGAGTGAGCTTGCGCGCACGATCGCCGGCGCCCGCCGGGTGGTGTTCCTGTGCGGGGCGGGGCTCTCGGTACCCAGCGGCATCCGCGCGTACCGCACGGGGCCCAACGCCATCTGGTCGGAGAACGTGCTGGCCTGGGGCACGGCCCAGAGGTTCCACGAGAACCCGGCGCAGTGGTGGAGCCGCTTCTGGTTGGAAGCGCACGGCGATCTCTTCAAGCAGTTCGAGCCCAACGCCGGCCACCTTGCGCTGGCGCGAGCGATGGCGCGGTCGAAGGACGATCTGGTCATCACCCAGAACATCGACGGGCTGCACCGCGCCGCGGGGCACCCAGAGGCGCAGTTGATCGAGATCCACGGGCGGCACGATCGCTTCATCTGCGCGGGCCAGGCGGGCTGCGAGGGCATCGATCACCCGCTGCCGCAGGTCGATCTCTCGCGGGTGGGCCAGGGCGAGTTCCCCCGGTGCGCGCGCTGTGAGGCGCCCATGCGGCCGCTGGTGCTGCTCTTCGACGAGCACTACGACTCCCACGCGGACTTCCAGGCGTGGCGCGGAAAGAAGGCGCTCAACGACGCCGACGTGCTCGTCTTCGTCGGCACCTCGTTCTCGGTGGGCATCACCAGCTACGCGGTGCGCTGCGGCGAGGTCTCGGGGGCGCTCATGCTCAACGTGAACGTCGAGCCCGCGCCCTTCCCCCGCATGGTGAACGTGCTGGGCGGGGCCGAGGTGGTGCTCCCGCGGCTCCTCGGCGCCTGATCAGTTCGAGCCCTTGGGCGCCCCGCTCAGCTGCGGGCCGAGGTGGCGAAAGGCGACCTTCACGCGCTCGAGGTGTTCGTCGCGGCTCGCCAGGCCCCCATCGTCGGCGAGCCACGCCTGGGCCGCGTGAAGGAACGGCTGCACGGCAGGTTCGAGCGCGGGCGGCGGGTGAGCGAGCAGGTCGAGGAACCGGCGCAGGGCGGCTTCGTCTTCTTCGGAGAGCACGAGCTCGAGCGCGCGCGCCACCTCGGCGCCTGCGCCGGCCACGCCCTGCTGCCAATCGGTGAGCGCCTGGCTCACCGCCTGCTGCTCTCGAGCCCGGGAGGCTCTGAACCAGAAGACGAAGGACAGCGGCACCACCCCCACCGACCAGAGCGCGACGATGATCAACGACGAGGGAGAGCCGAAGTGAGCGACCGGCGGATGCACCAGTTGCCCAACCAGAAAAAGCACCCCGATGGATCCGGCCAGCCACAACCCAAACAGAGTTCGGCGCATTCTCTTCGTGTCAGCAAGG
>VFKJ01000788.1 GCA_009885595.1 Myxococcales bacterium
CGACCTGGTGTTCACCGTGACGCCCGAGATGCCGAGCATGGGTCACGGCGCGTCGGGCAGCGTCAACCCGGTGCGCGGCGAAGATGGGCTGTACCGCGGCTCGGTGGTGTTCAGCATGGCGGGCGACTGGGTCGTGCACCTGGGCGTCGGCGCCAACGACGCGGAGCTCGGCACCTTCGACTTCGCGCTCGACCTGTAACTGTCGTTTCGACCGTCAGCCCTCTCCCCGACCCTCTCCCCCGCGGGGAGAGGGAGCAACTCAGCGCGCCTCGAGCAGGAAGTAGAAGAGGTCGCCCTCGTTCTCCGGTTGGCGGTTGAGCCCGCCCAGCCCCAGGCACACCGTCTCGCTCAGCGGCTTCACCTCGTCGTAGAGCACGCCGCGGAACGGCAGCCGCGAGCCGTCGTAGTGCAGCTGCAGCGTCTGGGTGTCGCGCCAGCGCGAGGGCCCGGGGGCCACCCGGAAGTGCGCGAGCGTCAAGCCGGGGTGCAGGAAGAACCAGGCGCAGGCGCCGAAGTCGACGCCGAAGCGGAGATGCGCGAAGGGCCAGGTCACCGCCGAGGCGCTCATCGAACGCGCGAAGGGCGAGTTGACCCTGTGCAACACCTGGCCCTGGAACGATCGCGAGGGCTTCGGGCCCAGCGGAGTGTCCCGGTACAGCCGCTCCAACCCCTCGAGTGAGCTGCTGCGCAGCTCCTGTGCAGTCGTCATGTATCCCCCCGGCCTTGACGGCCCCCATCGCCTGCGTTAAACATATGTTTAACAGCGGAGTCGAGATGAAACCAGAACTAGATTTGGACGTCGACGGCGTGAAGCAACGCATCATTGCAGCTGGGCGCACGGAATTCGCGCGCAGCGGACTGGAAGCGGCCTCGGTGCGCGCCATCGGCGACGGCGCCGGGGTGACGCCCGCGATGATCAACTACTACTTCGGGGGCAAGCGCCCCCTGTACGAGGCAGTGGTCGCGGAAGCCCAGGGCCGGCTCTTCGCCCGGCTCGCCCCCGCCCTGGCCGGGGAACGCGCGGGGTTGGCCGCCCGCCTCGCCGGCAGCTACTTCGACTTCCTCGCCGAGGACCAGGAGCTGCAGCGGCTGCTGCTGCGCGAGGTGATGGACCAGGGCGAGAACACCCGCGCGCTGGCGCAGAACTTCGTGGGTCCCCTGAGGGCCCTGTTCGAGGAGCACTTCGGCCACACCGAGCAGGCCCTGCAGCTCGCGGTCAGCCTCTTCGGCGCGGTGGCCGGCTACTTCCTCTACGAGCCGTTGCTGGGGGCCTTCCTCGGCGCCGAGCCCTTTTCTCCGGCCGCGCTCGCCCGCCGCCGCCGCCACGTCGTTGCCCTTGCCACGCAGTTCGAGGAGTCAGCCCGATGATGAACCTCTCCGCCGCGCTCGAAGTGACCCGCCACGTCGTCGGTGCCCGCCTCGGCGTGGGACACCCGCTCTACCTGGTGCACGCGCTGACCGCCCGCTGCAACGCGCGCTGCGGGTTCTGCGCGTGGAACCCGGAGTTCTACGATGCGAAGCAGCAGCTCCCCACGCCTTCGATCAAGCAGCTGTATTCCGACGCGCGGAAGGCGGGCTTCGTGGGGGTGTCGATCTGGGGCGGCGAGCCGCTGGTGCACGCGGACTTCGAAGAAGTGGTGCGCCACGCCAAGGAGCTGGGGCTGGCCACCAACCTGGTGACCAACGGCTTCCTCATCGAAAAGAAGCTCGACGCGATCATCCCCTACATCGATCGCCTGAGCATCTCGGTGGACCACCCCTCGTCGCTTCACGACGAGATGCGCGGCATCAAGGGGCTGTTCGAGCGCATCGTCTCCGCCACCAGGGCGGTGCGCGCGCGCGCGCCCAGGAAGCCCATCCTCTTCATCTGCACCCTGCAGAAGGCGAACGTCGACCCCGCCACCCTGCGCAAGCTGGTGGAGCTGATGGATGAGCTGGGGGTGATGGGGGTGTTCAACGCGCTGCGCGAGGAGGCCGCCACCGAGGGCGCCGACGCGGGCCTTGCGGCCTACTCGCCCACGCGCGCGCAGCTGGCCGACGCGTTCACCCAACTGCGCGCGCTCAAGCAGGCGGGCTGGCCCATCGTCAACTCGTACACGCACCTCGACATGATGCAGGCGGGGCCGCCGGTGTACCGCTGCCACTGGCCCAAGTTCATGCTGCCCATCGAGGCGAACGGGGACGTCGTCGACTGCATGCACTGGGGCACGCGGCCGATCGGCAACCTGAAGACGATGAGCTTCGAGCAGGTGATGAAGCACCCCCGGCTGCGCGCGCTCGCGGGGAAACAGGGCGAGGCGTGCCACAAGTGCGTGAGCATTCACCGGGTGGAGATCTCCGAGGTGTGCGCGGGGAACCTGGAGCCGGTCAGATCGTGGGCGATGCTGCGGTAGGGACTACTTCGGGGGCGAGTAGCGGAGCTTTCGTTGCAGCGAGCGGCGGTGGATGCCCAGCCTTCGCGCCGCCTCCGACACGTTGTCGCCGCAGTCGGACAACACCCGGTGGATGTATTCCCACTCCGCGCGCGCCAGCGAAGGCGTCTGGGGGGTGACCGCGGGCGCGTCGGTCTGGCCGAGCAACGCGCGCAGCACCTCGTCGGCGTCGCAGGGCTTGGTGAGGTACGCCGCGGCGCCCCGTTTGGTGGCCTCCACCGCGGTGGGAATGCTGCCGTAGCCGGTGAGCATCACCACGCGGGTGTTGGGGTCGCGTTCGCGCAGCGCCTGCAAGAGCTCGAGCCCGCTCTTGCCCGGCATGCGGAGATCGATCACCGCGTACTCCGGCGCGTCGGTGAGCAGGGTCATCGCGGCGTCGGCGTCGGCGGCGAGCGACACCACGAAGCCGCGCTCCTCCATCGCCCGGCCCAGGCGCACCCGGAAGGGCTCGTCATCGTCCACCACCAGCAAGGTCGGCGCGTCGAGGTTCATCATGTCAGCTCTCCTGCCAGCGGCAGCGTGAGGCGGGCCAGGGTGCCCCCGCCGCGCGGCGCTTCGTAGTCGAGCGTTCCGCCCAGCTGGGTGGCGAGCGTGCGGGCGAGGAACACCCCCAGGCCCATCCCCTGCCCCGGCGCACGGGTGGTGAAGAACGGCTCTCCCAGGTGCGCGCGCACCTCGGGGGCGAGGCCGGGACCGTCGTCCACCACCTCGAGCACGAGCCGCGGGCCGTCCACCCGCGCGCGCAGTTCGACGCTCGTCTTCGCCGCCTGCAACGCGTTGCGCACCAGGCTGGAGAGCGCCTGGGCCATGGCGAGCTTCGGCCCCTGCACCACCGGCGTCTCCAGCGTGGGCCGCTTCACCCTGGCGCTGTCCTTCACCGCGGCGAGCGCGAGGCTCACCCACTCGCCCACCGTCACCCTTACGAAGCCTTCGGCGGCCAGCTCGCCACTGGAAGCCGACATCTGCTGCAGGATCTCGCGGCAGCGCTGCACCTGCTCGCGCACCAGCACCGCGTCCTCGCGCCAGGCCTGCGGCGCGTCCTTCGCTTCGAGCGCCCGGACCAGCTCCTTCGAGGCGAGCGCGATGGTGCCCAGCGGCGTGGCGAGCTCGTGGGCGGCGCCGGCGGCCAGGGTGGTGAGGGCGGCGAGCTTCTCGTTCTTCGCTGCCAGCGCCCGGGCGGAGGCGAGCTCGGCCTCGCGCCGGCGCAGCGAAGAGACCACCCGCTCCATGAAGGTGACGATGAAGGCGGAGGCCACCGCGAAGGCCACCAGCATGCCGGCGAGGTGCAGCCGCATCAGCTGCGCGTGGTTGGGGAGCTGCCAGCTCTCGGGCGCCAGCTTCTCCAGCACGAACAACGAGGCGAAGCCCGCCGACGACACCACCAGCTGCGCCCACTGCCGTCCCCTCGAGAGCACCACCGTGCCCAGGGCGACGTTGACCAGGTACAGGGTGGTGAACGGGTTGAAGGGGCCGCCCGAGAGGAAGAAGAACGCGGTGTGCAGCAGCACGTCGAGCAGCATCACCGCGAGGATGACGTCTTCACTCGCGCGCCCGCGCCGTTGCCAGAAGAACACCGCCGCGTTCGAGCCGAGCCCCAGCACCAGCAACGCCACCAGCGCGCCCACCTGCAGCTCGATGCGCAGGCCCGCGGTCGCCCACACCAGCAGCAACGCCTGCGCCGCCCACACGAACCAGCGCACGCGCACCAGCCACGACAAGTTGAGGGCGGCGGCTTCCATGTCGCAGACAGTGTGACTCGCAGATGCCCCGCAGTCGCGGTTCTGGTTAGCGCACGTCGAGCATCTCGACCTCGAACACGAGCGTCGAGTTGCGCGGAATCTTCGGCTTGGCGTCCATGCCGTAGCCCAGCGAAGGCGGCACGGTGATGACCCTCAGCTCGCCTTCCTTCATCCCCAGCAGGCCCTCGTCGAGGCCCGGCAGCACCTGACCCTCGCCCACCCAGAAGTTGAAGGCGCCGCGGCCATGGGAGTCGTCGAAGACGCCGCCGTCGAGCACGGTGCCGGTGAAGTGAATGGAGATCTTGTCGCCCTTCTTCGCGACGTCTCCATCGTCGAAGCCAGCCCTCAACTGCTGCACCACCACGCCGCTCTGGAGCGTCTCGGGCGGCTGGGGGGAGAGCGGCTTGAGTTCCTTCTTGCAGCCCGGCAGAGCGAGCAGGACGACCAGGGGCAGGCAGAGGCGGAGCCACATGCGGGGCAGGCTGCCACGACGCGCGGGGAAGTGGCAGCGCGCTTCAAAAGCGGCGACTGTTGGGCTCATGACGTCCGACGTGATCATCCTCTTCGGCGGCAGCTCCAGCGAGCGGCTGGTGTCCGTCGCCTCGGCCCAGAACGTGAGCGCCCACCTGCCCGGCGCGGCGTGCTGGTTCCACAGCAAGCAGGGTGAGGTGTTCGTGGTGACGCCCGCGGTGCTCGCGGCGCATGCCCGGCCCTTCGAGCACGAGTTCGCGCCGCCGGGCTCGCCAGGTTTTCCGAGCCTCGAGGCCGCGCTCGACTCCGAGGCCGCGAAGGGCCGCACCTTCTTCCTCGCGTTCCACGGGGGCGCCGGGGAGAACGGCGAGACCCAGCGGCTCTTCGAGCAGCGGCGGTTGGCCTTCACGGGCTCGGGCAGCGGCGCCAGCGCCGACGCGTTCGACAAGGCCATCGCGCGCCGAGCGGCCGCCGCGAAGGGCGCCACGGTGGCAGAGGCGCGCACGCTGCCGCCGATGAGCGCCGCAGAGGCGAAGACCGCGCTGGAGTCGCTCTTGAAGGCGCACCCGCGCTGGGTGCTCAAGCCCCAGGCCGATGGCTCGAGTCACGGGCTGATTCACCTGCGAACGGCCTCGGAGGTCGAGGCGGCCGCGAAGGCGCTCGCGGGCTTCGGGCTCCTCTACCTGGCGGAGGTCTTCGTGGAAGGGCGTGAGCTCACCGTGGGCGTGGTGGACGACCCGGGCGGCCCGGTGGCGCTGCCGGTGTCCGAGGTGCGGCTCATTCCCGGGGGCGCCTTCGACTACGCGGGCAAGTACCTGGGGAAGGGCACGGAGGAGATCACCCCCGCGCCGCTCACCTTGGCGGAAGCGGAGGCCGCGCAGGCGCTGGGGGTGCTCACGCACCAGGCGCTCGGGTGTTCCGGCTATTCGCGCACGGACATGATCCTCACGCCCTCGGGCCTGACGCTGCTGGAGATCAACACCCTGCCCGGGATGACCAGGGCCTCGTTCATTCCGCAGCAACTGGCGGCGGCGGGGCGCAGCGTGAAGGACTTCCTCGAACGGCAGCTCGCGCTGGCCCGCCTGCGCCGCGACGGAGCGCCCTGAGGCATGGCCGACGACCCCGGGCACAGCACCGTCAAGCTGCCGATGCCCGATCAGATCATCGCGGGCCGGTACCGCATCATCTCGCGGCTGGGCAGCGGCGGCATGGGCCTGGTGTTCCTCGCCGAGCAGGAAGTCGCGCAACCGCTCCAGCTGCTCGCGGCCGAGGCGATGTGGCAGGCCGACGGGACGGTGGTGCCGGTGGCTCCTCCCAGCGACGAAGAGGTAGCCCACATTCTGGCCCGCGTGCTGCGAGCGGCGAAGAAGGACTGGGCGGACCTCGAGGCGGCGTGGCCCTTTGGACGACTTCGAGGAACTGCAGCAGCGCGCCATTCAGGAGCGCCTGGGCTTCGTCGAGGCTCCGGCTCCTCGCCCTCGCGCACGACGCGTCGCGGTGCTGGAGGGC
>VFKJ01000928.1 GCA_009885595.1 Myxococcales bacterium
AAGCCCTCTCCCCGACCCTCTCCCCCGCAGGGGAGAGGGAGATCAGGGCTGGAGGCGGTGGGAGACGAAGTCGACGTACTCCACCGACAGCTCACCCTTCGAGCCCAGGAAGCGCGACAGCACCGCTGTGCTGTCGAAGGCTCCCGCGCTCTCCAGGATGGGCGTGGCCTTCACGTGCAGCGGATCGCTGCGGCCCTCGTCCACCTTCGAGTGGCTCAGCCCGCGCTCGGGCCACCAGGTGAGCGCCTGCTCGTCGCGGTCGCGCTTGCCGTAGCAGAGCTGAAAGCCGCGCGGCTTTCCCTGCGGGCCCAGCCAGAGAATGAGATCGAGATCGCTCGAGGTGAACCACCGCCGCGGTGACTCGCCGGGCACCTGGCGCACGTTGGCGATCTCCCGCAGCCCCACGCTCGGCCGCGGCGCGGGCACGCTGCGCACCGTCGGCTCGTCGTCGACGTCCTCGAGGACCTGCACGTCCGGCGCCTGCCTGAGCAGCGCGAGGTCGGCGAGCAGGGACGCCAGCAGCTCCTTCTCCGTGGGGTTGAGCACCACCGTGTCTTCCAGGAATGGGTGTCTGACGAGGAACACGTGCTGGCACGCCGTGCACTGCACCTGCGCGCCACCGACGGGCACGCGCTCATCGCTGAGCCGATAGGTGGTGTGGCACTGCTCGCAGGTAATCCGCATGGGCTCCTTGGGGTTTACCGGAAAGACATCACCAGCTGCGAGCCCAGGCGCAACGAAAGCAGCCCCGCGAACAGCAGCAGAAAGACGATGAAGGTGCGGCGGTCGCCCTGCCCGCTCGGCGGGCGCACCCACCGGCGCGCCAAGAGGCCTGCGCCGGCGAGCAGGCTCATCGGAGACCCCGCGAGCGCGCCGCCCACCAACCCCACCGCGGCCAGCACCAGCACCTGCCGCTTCGACAGGCACTGCGTCGCGCGGCTGCCGTCGAGCTGCCACACCGGAAACAGGTTGAAGAGGTTCACCTCGGCGATGAAGAGCGCGGCGCCGACGAGCCACGCCTGGTTCAGCACCACGCCCAGCGCCAGCGTGAGCACGCCCGACACCCCGCCCCACACCGGCCCGGAGAGCGCGACGTCGCCGGCGGCCTGGGCGCTCTTCGGGTAGTGCGCGCCGCGCACGAAGGCGCCGAACCCCGGCACGAACATCGGCGCCGACACCGCGATGCCGTAGCGGCGAAACGCCCAGGTGTGCCCCATCTCGTGCACGTAGATGCTGGCGAGGATGACGAGCGCCAGGCCGATGCCCCGGGTGCCGCCGTCGCTCCACAGCGCGGCGCTGACGAAGAACGAGAGCAGCGTGGGCAGCTTGAGCAAGCCGAACAGCAGCAGCTTCCCCTTGCTGAGCAGCACCAGCAGGGGACCTGCGAACTTCCAGAGGGCGAGGCCGAACGCCCCCAGGCCGGCCAGCCACTTCGGCACCCTCCCCGCGGCCCGAGGCTGCTTTCCGGCGTGGGGCTCGAGGGCGGTGATGCGCGCGTGCAGCTGCACCGCCTGGTTCGAGGTCGGAGGCAGCAGCGGCTCCATCGAGCGCAGCCGCTCGAGCGCACCCAGCACGTCTCCGTGCTTCTGCAGCGCGTCGGCCTCGCTCGAAAGGGTGGTGAGCGTCGCCGCGTGGAACAGCCCGTGGCACCTGGGGCAGGCGACGAGCTGCATGGGCGCGGTGCTGCCGCAGCGCTCGCAGGTGTGCGTCTGGGTCACTGCGCGGGAACCGTGACTTCAGCTGCCTCGGGCGCGAGCGCGAAGGGACCCTCGATGGGGATCTCCACCTTCGCGGGCTCAGCCCAGCCCCGCCAGACGCCGAACGCGAGGATGAGCGTGCCCAGCACCCCCATCTCGCCGCTGAAGGGAACGATGAGCGCGATGAAGGGCGCCATCACCACGGCGGCCACCAGCGGCACCGCTTCCTTCGCGTTGGTGAGCGCCTCCACCACGTCGGGCACGTAGGCCATCATGCACCACCCGTAGGTGAGCACCGCGCCCAGCAGCTGGTACCAGCGGCCGCCGCGCCCCTCCGAGCCCGCGCGCACCGAGCGGCCCACCATCCACCCGATGAGGATGGTGACCAGCGCGAGCTCGACCTTCGCGTAGTGGATGATGAGGCCGTAACCGGTGGCGCCGACGAGCCCGGCGCCGCAGCCGAACAACACCGCCTTGAAGGTGCGCACCACCCCGCCGCCCGCAGGAGGCCCGGCCCTGAGCTGCTCCGCGCAGCGGCCACACACCGTGAGCGGACCCGCGGTGAAGTACTGCTCCACCAGCACCTGGTTGCAGGCCGCGCACTGCGCCGCTGCCGGGCCGCCGCCCTCGAACTCAGCCTTCGTGAAGTCCATGTTTCCCTCCTGGTTCAGCGCGACGCCGTCTGTCCGCCCTGTTGCACCACCAGCTTGCGCGAGAACGCCTGGTCCACCTTGAGCAACCACGACCTGAACTCCGGGTACTCCTTCGCCGAGATGCGCGCGCGCGACATCACCAGCCGCCCCGACACCTTCAGCTTGCCGTCTCTCTTCGCCACCGTGATGCGCAGCGAACCGAAGGGCGACTCTTCGAACACCTCTGGGGGCAGCTCGCCTGCGCCCCAGTTCGCGGGCAAGGCGTAGCTCATCTCGAGCTCGTTGACCCACAGGCCGGGGAACACCAGGTCCAGGTTGCGCTCGGACAGGGGCGCCAGCGCCTGGGTGAAGGCGCGGCTGGCGCCGAAGGGGAAGAAGCGGAGAAGGCCCGCGCCCGCCTCTGCGTAGCGGGGCATGGCGATGGCGAACTTCACCGAGAGGGGCGTCTCCAGGTCCTTCGGGTCGCTCACCGTCACTTCGGTCGCCTGCACCCCGGGGTAACTCTGCGCCCACTGCTGCTCGAACATCTGCACCCGGGTGGCGGGCGTCTGGTAGGTGCGCCGCTGCTCGGGCGCGCCCTGCCCCTTCGCCACCAGGGTGCCCTTCGCCGACGCGCTCCCGTCGACCTTCAAGGTGACCTCGAGGGAGAGCGAGGTGACGTTGTCTTCCGGCTGGCCCTCGGGGGTGGTGAGGAAGCGGCTGGGCGCGTCGGGCTCGATGATGAGCACGTTGGCCACCCGGTCGGAAGAAGCGAGCTCGCGGCTGCCGTGGAACTCCGCGGTGCCGTCGAGGAAGAGATCGAACTTCGGCACGTAGACGATGGCGTGGTTGAAGGCCGCCAGCGAGGCCACCTCGGGCGAGAGCGTGCCCAGGTGCCGCATGCGCAGCAGCACCAGCCGCGAGTCGATGCCCGCGACCTTCAGCATCGCGTGAATGAGCGAGGCCTTGTCCTTACAGTCGCCGAACTTGCGCGCGAGGATGCGATCGACCCGGTACGGCTTGTACCCGTGAATGCCGAACTCGAGCGCGACGTAGCGCGTGTTGGTGACCACGTAGCCGTAGAGGGCGGCCATCACCTTCTGCTCGTCCTTCCGGTCGACGCCCTTGAGCGCGGCCTCCACCGCTTTCTTCAGCTCTTCGTTGGGCACCAGTTGATCGCGAACGAGGCCCCAGTAGTACCGGCCGACCTGTTCCCAGGTCTGGTAGGTCGAGAGGTGCAAGGGCGAGGCGACCTCGGCCCAGCCCGGCATGTTCGGCTCGGGGATGAAGCGGGGCACGTCGTCGGCCTCGAAGCGATACAGGGTGCGATCGCCCTGCTCGGCGCGGCTGACCTTCACCCACCTGGGCAGCGTCTCCTTGTTCCACGAGAGCGGCCGCGCCTTCGGCATGTCCACCACGTAGCGGTAGTGCTTCTTGGTGAAGGTGCCCTGCAACGAATCGACGTCGCCCCAGTAGTCGCTGAGCAGGTTCTCCACCGAGGTGTCTTCGAGGCGCCACTGCAGCTCGAGCACGTCGCCGGGGGCGAGCGCGGGGAAGCTGAGCAGGCGCGCGCGGGCGTCGTAGTACATGCCCGTCCACGGCTCGTTGATGTTGCGCTCTTCTTCACCGAACGAGTCGACCACGCTGCCGTCGGGCTTGGTGATGCGGGCCTTGAGCACGCGCACTTCCTGGCGATCGGGTGACCAGGTGATGGGCATCGAGCGGTACTGCTCCACCCCGCGCTGCGTGAGCACCTTCACCACCAGCTGCTGGAAGCGGCTGGAGAGCCCCGAGGGCTGCACCCGCACGTGCGTCACCTCGGCCAGGGTGAGCGCGTCTTCCGGGCTGATCACCTTGCCCTGTTCGATCAACGGCGCCAGCGCGAAGGCCTCGGGCGTGGCGGTGCTGGAGTCTTCACCGCGCAGGGTGCGCATCACCTCCTTGAGGGCGGGGTTCTGCGGGCGCAGCGTGAGCGCCTCCTGGTAGGCGGCCAGCGCGGCGTCTTTCTGGTTCGCGTGCAACAGCGCGCGGCCCTCGCGCTCGTAGACGTCGGGCTCGTCGGGCGCCGCGCGGCGGGCGAGCTCCCAGGCGCCGCGGGCCTCGTCGACGCGGTCGTTGGCGGAGAGCAGCTCCGCCAGGCGGAGGATGGAGCCTTGATCGAACGGATCGAGCGCGAGCACCTTCCGGTACTGATCAGCCGCCGCGTCGATCTTCCCCAGGTCGGCGAGCATGGCGGCGAGGCCCCGGCGGGTGTTCACGTCGTCGAAGCGCAGCGCGAGCACGTGACGGGCGCGCTCCACCGCCTCCAGGCTGCGCTCGGCGCGGCGGCTGGCGCCCACGGCTTCGCGCGCGATGGTGGGCACCACGTGCAGCGCGCGGAAGGCGTCTTCGGTGACGCGGAAGGCCTCGGTCTTCTGGGCGAGGTTCTCCAGCGCGCGAATCTTCAGCACCCAGGCGGGCGCGAAGCTGGGGAAGGCGGCGAGCAGCTGCTCCGCGTGGCCCAGCGCGAGCTCAGGGTGCTCGCGAGACAGCTCGTGTTGGCCCAAAGCCAGGCGGGCCCAGGGGTGTTTCGGATCGAGGGCCAGCGCCGCCTCGAGGAAGCGGCGGCGATCGTTGCCGTCGTTGAGGTGCAGGTCGGCGGCGGTCAGCTGCAGCTCGACGTCGGTGAGCGCGTTCAGGGCGGCGCGCTCGGCTTC
>VFKJ01000368.1 GCA_009885595.1 Myxococcales bacterium
CGATCTCGACGCGTTGCTCGAGGAAGTGGGCGTCTCGCCGCAGGCGGCGGTGCTGGTCGTCGGGCACAGCGGGGGGAATCGCACGCTGAAGAGGTGGCTGTCGTCGGCGCGCGTGGAGGAGGTGGTGCTGCTCGATGGCTTCTACGGGAACTCGGCGCCGTGGACGCGGTGGTTGACCGCGCGGCCGGGCGCCACGCTGCGGGCGGTGGGACAGCACACGTGGGACCACGCGGAAGGCTGGCGGCTGGGTCTGCCGGCCGAGGTGCGCTCGCAGGTGAAGCATGAGCGGGCAGGGTGTCCGCACATGGAGATCGTCACGAAGGGCGAGTGGCTTCCGCGCGTGATTCGGGAGTCGTCGCTGGCGGCGCGCGAGCTTCGCGCGGAGGGGTGACGGCGGTTCACGCCGGAAATTGAGCTCCATTTACAGATCGTCCCGCCGCCCGAGACGGCGCAGGCTCGATAACTCCCCACACCCCAGCACGGAGTCTCCCATGCTCGTTCGTTCCGGTTCCCGCGGCAGCAGCGTCATCAGCGTGCAGAAGGAACTGAAGGCGGCCGGCATCAACCCGGGCCCGATCGACGGCGACTTTGGGCCGAAGACGCGCGCGGCGGTGATGGCGTACCAGCGCAAGCATCACCTCTCGGTCGACGGTGTGGTCGGCTCGAAGACCTGGTCGGCGCTCACCCACGACTCCTTCAAGCCCGGCAAGCCTTCCTCGAAGCCCGCGCCGAAGAAGCCGGGCACCACGGCCCCCGTGAGGCCCACGCCCGGTCGCCCGGGGACCAAGGCTCAGAAGCTGCTGGCGGAGGCGCGCAAGCACCTCGGCTTCCACGAAGGCACCGGCAACCGCAACCCGTTCAGCAAGGCGCTCGGCCGTCCGCCCGAGGCGTGGTGCGCGGACTTCGTCAGCTACTGCGCGAAGAAGGCCGGCCTGCACATCAACACCGCGTCCGCGCAGGGCGTGGCGAACGCCATCAAGGCGCAGGGCGGGTGGAAGGGCCGGCACAACCCGCAGCCCGGTGACGCCATCACCTTCCGCTGGGACGGCAGCCACGGCTGGGCGGATCACGTCGGCATGGTGGAGAAGGTCTTCAAGCGCGGCGGCAAGACGTACGTGCAGACCATCGAGGGCAACTCGGGCGACCGCGTGCGCCGCAAGACGTACCTGGCCAGCTCGTCGGTCATCAACGGCTTCGGCACGATGAAGTGACCCATTTCCGCACCCGTTTCATACCCATTCATAAAGAATCGGGTATAAATGGGTATCGAAATGGATGCTATCGGCAAATCACTTGATTCATTGATTATTTCGCCCGAGATGGTGCGCTCGGTGGCGGAGTTGGAGGACTTCAAGGGGCAGTGGCAGGCGTTGGGAGGGCTTGCTCCCGAGCGACTGCGAAGCCTCAAGCGGGTGGCGACCATCGAGTCGATCGGGTCGTCGACACGCATCGAAGGAGCCCGACTCTCGGACGCCCAGGTCGAGACGCTTCTTTCCTCCGTTTCCACCCAGTCGTTCCGGTCGCGCGATGAGGAAGAGGTCGCCGGCTACGCGCGAGTGATGGACCTGGTGTTCGAGTCGTGGCGCGAGCTGACGCTGCGCGAAGGGCACCTCAAGCAGCTGCACCGTGAGCTGCTGGTTCACTCGACGAAAGACGCTCGGCATCGCGGACAGTGGAAGGCGCTGCCCAACCACCTCGAGGCGTTCGATCTGGAAGGGCGCAGCCTGGGGATCATCTTCGAGACGGCGACCCCGTTCGATACGCCGCGCGAGATGGAGACACTGCTGACCTCGACCAACGAGGAGCTGGCCGCCCGCCGGCACCATCCGCTCTTCGTCATCGGGACCTTCGTCGTTCGATTCCTCGCGATTCACCCCTTCCAGGACGGGAATGGCCGGCTCTCTCGCGCGCTCACGACGCTGCTGCTGCTGCGCGCGGGTTACGACTTCGTGCCCTACGCCTCGCTCGAGCGCGTCATCGAGGAGAACAAGGACTCGTATTACCGGGCGCTGCGCCGAGCCCAGAAGGACGAGAGCCGGCTGGGCGAGTGGCTCACCTTCTTCCTGCGTTGCCTCGTCACGCAGAAGGACGTGCTCGCGCGCCGGGTGGACCGCGAGCGACTGCTCACGTCCCTCACGCCGCTCGAAGAGCAGGTCCTGCACCTCGTACGCGAGCGCGGCCACCTCACGCTCGCCGAGGCGGTGACGCTGACTCAGGCGAACCGCAATACGCTCAAGCGCCACTTTCGTGAGCTCGTGGAGAAGGGCCACCTGCGATTGATCGGCGCGGGGCGTGGCGCGCGGTACGAGCCTGCCCGTTGATCAGTACTCGAACCCGCTGCCGCCGATGAACTCGCGAATGAGCGACGTCGGCGGCACGTGGTCCGGGTAGATGGCGACGAAGCGATCCACCAGGTGCCGCAGCCGGAACGCGGTCGCGAACGACGGGTGATCCGCGGGCACCTCGAGCAGGTAGCGCTCGGCGTACACCTTGAGCACCGACGGCTCGTAGATGAGCGCGGTGTCGAACACCACGTCGGCCTCGGAGTGGAACGGGAAGATGTGCTTGCGCTCTCCCGCGAGCACCGAGGGCCAGCGCGCGATGTTGTCGGCCGCGCTGTAGCCCCGGCCGTGCCGGTCTCTGACGATGCGCCGCAAGAGCCGCAGATCCGTCGGGCTCACCCGGCTCAGGCGATCGAACGGCAGTGACGTCGCCGGGTGCACGAACACCCGGAAGAGCTGATCAGCCCGGGGGATGGTGCCCAGCAGCCCGGGGTTGAGGCCGTGGATGCCTTCCATCAACAGCAGGTCACCGCGCCCCAGGCTCAGCTCGGCCCCGCCGCTGCGGTGCGACCTGCCCGTCTTGAAGTCGTACTTCGCCATCTTCACCGTCTCGCCCGCGAGCAGCCGGCGCACGTGATCCTGCAAGAGCTCCAGGTCGAGCGCCTCCAGGGCCTCGAAGTCGTACTCGCCGTGCTCGTCCCTCACGGTCTTCTCGCGATCGACGTAGTAGTCGTCGATGGAGAGCCCCATCGGGTTGAGCCCGTTGATCTGCAGCTGCACGGTGAGCCGCTTGATGAAGGTGGTCTTGCCCGAGGACGAAGGGCCTGCGATCGCGATCAGCCTGAGGCGATCGCGCGAGGCCGCGATGGTGTCTGCGATGCGGCTGATGTGCTTCTCGTGAAAGCCCTCGGCGACGCGCAGCAACTGCACCACCTGCCCCGAGACGCACAGCTGGTTGAAGCCGCCCACGCTGCTGACGCCCATCGCGGCGAGCCACTCCCGGTGTTCGTGCTCCATGCCGGAGTCGCGGCGGGGAATCGCGATCTTGCTGTCGCCGTTCTGCCGCGGATCGCGCCCGCCCAGGTCGAGCACCAGCCCCGCCTCGTGCGGCTTGAGCGAGAAGCCGGTGAGCTCCCGGGTGTCGGCGAGCATGGGCCCCAGGCTCAACGCGTAGACGCGGCCGCAGGACACCAGCGGAATCGTCGCCTGCCGGGTGCTCAGCAGCAGCTGCGCTGCG
Organism: Myxococcales bacterium; assembly: GCA_009885595.1. Lineage (GTDB taxonomy): Bacteria > Myxococcota > Myxococcia > Myxococcales > Myxococcaceae > Archangium_A. The sequence goes on from VFKJ01000368.1 coordinate 3,520, forward strand.
TCGGTCCAGCCGCGGGAGAGGAAGTGCTCGCGGGCCTCGTCCACCGTCCAGTGCTCGCGGCGAATCGGGACTGCCGTCGCGGCGAGGCGCTCCATCTCGGCGGCGAGCCTCAGCGCCAGCGCCTCGCGATCGGCCAGCGCGCCCGGGTGGTGCACCTCGACGATCTGCGAGGTGCCCAGCGAGGGCCCCATGCGCACGTCGAGCGAGGGATCGAGGGTGCGCGCGGCCTCGAGGAGCAGCAGCTGCACCGAGCGCGCGTAGATCTGCCGGCCTTCCCAGTGACCCAGGGTGAGCGCGGTGACGCTGGTCGAAGACACCACCGGCGTGGAGAGCGACACCGGCTTCTGGCCGAGCAGCGCGCCCACCACCAGGTGCCCGTTGACCTCGCGCGGGAGCAGCTGGCTCAAGGGCGTCCCGGTGGCCACGTGCAGCAGTTGATCACCGAAGCGCACCAGCACCTCGGCGGCGCGCGGGAGCGAGCGGCCCTGCAGCAGCGCGCCCAGGCTGTCGGTGAGGTGCATCAGGTCGTCGCGCACCTGGTGGAACAGCGCCTCGGTGACCGCGAGCGCGATGGCCGGCTCGCTCTGGGTGAGCGCCTTCCACTGCGGGTGCGTGAGCTTCACCAGCACCACCCTGGAGAGCGTGGTGACGGTGGCGGCGCGCGGGCGATCGGTGAGCAGGCCCAGCGAGCCGAACTCGGCGCCGGCCCCCATCGGGTTCATCAGCACCCGGCCGCGCTCGGCCTGCGCCGTGCCTTCGATGATCAGGTACATGTCGCGGCCCAGCTCGCCCTCGCGGATGACGACGTGCTGCTCTGGCAGCTCGACGCGCTCGACGTAGCCCAGGAAGCGGCGCAGCGCTTCGCGGGCCAGGCCCCCGACCACGCGACTTCTTCGCAGCGAATCCACGACTTCTTCCAGTGCGGCACCCGTCATACGGGTTGTCTATCAGGCGGGGCGGGAAGAGGTGCGCCCGGTCCCGCGTGGTACGAGGGTGAACTCATGTCGTACCGGCTCATCGCGATCGACCTCGACGGCACGCTCCTGCAGAGAGACGGCTCCATCCTCCCGCGGGATCTCGAGGCCGTCGCGCGCGTCCGCGAGGCGGGCGTGGTCGTCACGCTCTGTACGGGCAGGCTCTATTCAGGCTCGCGCCACGTCGCCGAGCAGCTCGGGCTCGAGGGGCCGATGGGCTGCGTCGACGGCAGCCAGCTGATGCTGCACTCGGCGGCGGGTTGCACCTCGCTGCACGTGACGGGCATCCAGGGTGCGCCCGCGCTCAAGCTGCGCGAGGTGCTCAACCGCCGGAAGGCGGCGCGCTTCTTCGTCGCGGGCGATCGCATCATCCACGACGCGGCGGGCGCCGAGTTCGCGCCCTTCGTCACCACCTGGTCGAGAGATCTCGAGCTCTCCGGAGACCTGCACGCCCACCCGCTCTGGCAGGACGAGCGCGGGGTGCTGGCGGCGATCGTGGTGGGGCCGATGGTGGACATCGAGGCGACCGCCGCGGAGATTCGCGCCGAGGTCGGCTCACCCGCCAACGTGAACACCTGGGCCCTGCATCGCTTCGAGGGACTGGGCGGAATGATGGTGCGCGCCTCGGGGCGCACCAAGGGCACCGCGATGGCCGCGATCGGCGACCAGCTCGGCATCGGCGTGCACGAGATGGTGGCCGTCGGTGATTGGCACAACGACGTGCCGATGTTCCAGGTGGTGGGGCGCTCGTTCGCGATGAAGACCGCGCCCGATGAGGTGCGGGCCGCGGCGACGGATCAGGTCGGCTGCGAGCACCACGAAGGCGGCGTGGCCGAGGCGATCGAGCGCGCGTTCGGCGGCCGCGGCATTATTCGAACGTGAGCTTCACCCTCACCGTGCAGTGAAGGGCGTCGATCTGC
>VFKJ01001152.1 GCA_009885595.1 Myxococcales bacterium
AGGGCGACGCGGCGTTCCGCCTGGACGGCGGCGAGGGCGGCGGCGTGGGCGGCCTCGTCTTCCCGCGCTTCCGCCGCGGCAGCCTCTTCGACCTCGGGCAGGGGACCTGCTTGCGCGGCCTGCAGCGCCGCGCGGGCGGCCTCCAGGCGGGCGGTGGCGGCGGCCTCGCGCTCGCGCACCCGGGCCTCGAGCTGTTGCTCCACGCGCAGCAGCGTCGCGAGCCGTTCGTCCATTTGGTCTTCCGTGCGCTGGGGAGCCATCGGCACCTCGCTGGAAGGCGACTGCAAGAGGTGGACGCGTCGGCGCGCGCGTTGACGGGGTGTTGGCTGAGCAGCCGCGCAATCCCTGCGCAGCGCGGAAGAGGCGCGTCAGCGGTGCGGAGGGCCGCTGCGCGGTTACGTTGGCAATCGCTTCGCAGACCGCAGCGCAAGGAGACGCCCCCATGGCCCGACACAAGGAACGGCATCGCACCGATCGCATCGGGTGGCTGCGCGCCACCGTGCTGGGCGCCAACGACGGCATCGTGTCGACGGCGAGCCTGCTGCTGGGCGTCGCCGCCTCGGGGGCGCCGCGGGGAAGCGTGCTGATCGCCGGCGGCGCGGGGCTGGTCGCGGGCGCGATGTCGATGGCGGCCGGTGAGTACGTCTCGGTGCACAGCCAGACCGACACCGAGAAGGCCGAGCTCGAGCGCGAACGGAAAGAGCTGCGCGACGACCCCGTCGCGGAGCGCAAAGAGCTGGCGAACATCTACGTGGGCCGGGGCCTGCAGCCCGCCCTCGCGCAGCAGGTGGCCGAGCAGTTGATGGCGCACGACGCCGAAGGGGCGCACGCGCGCGACGAGCTGGGCATGACGGAGACCACCACCGCCAGGCCGCTCCAGGCCGCGCTCGCGTCCGCCGCCAGCTTCGCCGCGGGGGCCGTGCTCCCCCTGATCATCTCGGCGCTGGTGCCGATGAAGGCGCTGGTGCCCACCGTCGCCCTCACCGCCCTGGTGTTCCTCGCGCTGCTGGGCAGCCTCGCCGCCCGCGCCGGAGGAGCGCAGATGCGGCCGGCCGCGATCCGTGTCAGCTTCTGGGGAGCGCTGGCGATGGGGTTGACCGCCGGGGTGGGCGCGCTATTTGGGTTGACCGCCAGTTGATGTGATCACAAGAGGCCCCGTGGCCGTCATGAAGAGCTATCTCCTTTCCGCGTTCGTGCGCAGTCACGCCCACCTCGAGGAGGACGCGTTCCGCCACGCCGAGCCTGGCTGTTGGCTGGTGTGGGAAGCCGGCCCCTGGAAGCCGGGCGGCGCGCGCACCTTGACGGGCATCCCCAGGCCCTCCTCGCCCACCCCACTTCCGGTGGCGCCCGGGCTCGAGGCGCTGGCCTATTCGCTCACCCCCAAGGACGCCCACCACGAGCAGATGACGCTGGGCCGAAACGCCATCTGCGACATCGTCATCAACGACGGCACCATCTCGATGCTGCACCTGGTGTTCGTGCGGGCGGACGGCGCGTGGACGGTGCAGGACTCCGGCTCGCGCAACGGCAGCGCCCTCTCGGGTTCCCCGCTGGAGCCGGGCAAGCCCAGGCAGCTGCTCAGCATGGCGCGCCTCACCGCCGGCTCGGTGGCCTTCAGCTTCTACGAGCCCAGGGACATGCTCTGGCGGCTCAAGCAGTACCGCTAGCGTCAGTTCCGGCTCGACCGGGTGGAGAAGGCCTGAGCTTTGCTGAAAGCTCAGGCCGGCTGGGCGAGCTGCGTGAGCGTCAGCCGCAGCTCTTCCCAGGGGCTGCCGAAGGAGAAGCCGCCGGTCTCGTCGAGCAGCTGCTGCGCGGCGTGCGGGTTCGAGGGGCCGGCCACCAGCGCGCTGAAGCGCGAGAGCAGCGACCACACCGCCGAGGGCACCTCTGGGTCCACCCGCACATACCACTCGAAGTACGTCTCGAGCCGGCTCGCGACAGAACGAACGGTGTCAGGCTGAAGCATTGTGACCTCCCGTGATGTTCATGCTCGAGCCGATCTACCGGCCCTGCGTGACATTCTGATGAAGGCGCGATCCCGATGCAGTGACTTTCGTGGGTGCGATCTGGGCCTACGTGTGTGGCTGATCTGACTTCGCGGGGTTACGGCTCGAGCGAAGTGCCGGTGGCGGAGTCCGCGTGCACGCGCACCACCCGCTGCGAGATGACGCCGCCGTCGAGGGTGGCGGTCACCTCGACGCTGGGCCCGGGGAGATTGAAGATGACGAGCTCGCCGGTGGCCGAGGTGCTCGTCTGGGTGGCGGTGGGCAGCCCCGCGGCGCCGACGTAGCGAATGGCGCCCACGCCGCCCGCGGTGGCCACCAGCGCGCCTTCCACCGGGTCGGCGTTGCAGTCATCGACGGTCAGGGCCAGCACCGCGCCGCCATCGACGAGGGTGACGTTCGCGAGCGCGGCGGCGAGGCGGCTGGTGCTTTCGTCGAAGAGCACCAGCTCGAGGTTGCTGCGGTCGTAGCGCCAGGGCGAAGGCGGGGAGGCGTAGGCGAGCACGAAGCCGGCGTCGTCGGGCGGGTGGGTGGCGCGCACTTCTCCGTCGAGCGGCAGGCAGCCGGCGTCGAAGCTGAGGCGGTACACGCCGCCCTCGCCCGAGACGGTGCTCGCGAGCACGGTGCCGGCGCTGCCGAGGAGCTCGAGCGTCACGCCGCTCAGCGCAGTGCGGGTGAAGCCGGCGCGCGTCGCCTTGCCGGTGATGACGAGCTCCGCCTGTCCACCGGACCGCGGGGCGCGGCCGCGGCAGCTGAAGTCGTTGCCCGCGTCAGTGGCGGGCCCCGCATCGAAGGTGTCGGGGAGGCAGGTGGGCGGAATGATCGTGCCCGAGTCGACGGGTCCACCGGCGTCGGTGCCGGCGTCAGGCTCGGGCTTGCTGTCGCAGGCGAACAGGCACAGCGCGAGGAGGGGCGTCGTGAGGAGGCGCATCGGCCCACCATGCCACGATGGCCCCCCGTCGAGGTGTGGGGCTACTTCACGTTCTTCAGGTTCGCCTGGATGACGCGCAGCACGTCGAACCGGGTGATGGCGCCCACCAGCTTGCCGTCGTCGATGACGGGCAGCCGCCGGTAGCTCGCGGTGAGGAACATGCCGGCCAGGAAGTAGACGTTCATGTGCGAGGGCACAGAGACCACTTCCTTGGTCATGTACTCACGCACGACCCCGCGCGGCATGTCCTGGTCCACGCCCGTCGAGAGCAGCCGCAGGCAGTCCTTCTCGGTGAGGATGCCGACGACCTTGCCCGCGGCGTCGAGCACGGGCGCGCCGGTCACGTGCTTGGCGAGCAGAAAATCGACCGCCTCGAGAATGTCCGTCTCGGGCGAGAGGGTGGGTACCACTTTGTCCATGTAGTCGCGCACGACGGGCAGGGCCATGAGAGGGCTCCTTTCAGAGGAAAGTCAGCGAGCCACCTTCGCACGTTTGCGCGCGCGGGGTGCCGTACGTCGCCTCATCCCCGCCTACAGTTTCACTGCGTGCGCCTTTCGGTGGAGCCTGACCACCGAAGGGACGGCGAGGAGCATTCACATGGAGGAACGTCCGACCCATGGTTTCGTGTTCGCCGTGATGACCTTCTCGAGCGAGGTGTCGGCGGTGATGCGCGCGCACGCCGAGCGCGCCTGGCCCTCGGAGTGCGTGGGCGCGCTGCTGGGCCGGGGTGACGAGGCGCTGGCGGCGCGGCCGCTGGAGAACGTCGAGCCCAGGCCGCGCGCCCACTTCGAGGTCTCGGCCCGGGAGCTGCTCGCGGTGGAGCGGGAAGCCGAGGCGCGCGGCCTGAGCGTGCGCGGCTACTACCACTCGCACCCCGACGGGCCCGCCTCGCCCTCGGCGGAAGACGCGGCGTTCGCCCAGGCAGGCCAGTGGACGGTCATCATTCCCGTGGTCGCGGGGGTGGCCGACGCGCCCGCCTCGTTTCGTTTCGAAGGAGCTTCACCGTGACTTTTTCGACCGAGGAGATCCGCCGCTACAGCCGCCACCTCATCCTCCCGGACTTCGGGGCGCGCGGGCAGAAGGCGCTCAAGGCTTCGCGGGCGTTGGTGGTGGGCGCCGGCGGGCTCGGCTCTCCGGCGGCGATGTACCTGGCGGCCGCGGGCGTGGGCACCCTGGGGCTGGTGGACTTCGACGTGGTCGACTTGAGCAACCTGCAGCGGCAGTTGCTGCACGGGACGCCAGACGTGGGCCGCCCGAAGCTCGAGTCGGCCGCCGACCGGCTTCGCGCGCTCAACCCCGAGGTGACGCTGCGGCTGCACCCGCTGCGGCTCTCCTCGGAGAACGCGCTCTCGTTGTTCGCCCAATACGATCTGGTGCTCGACGGCACCGACACCTTCGCCACCCGCTACCTGATCAACGACGCCTGCGTGCTCAGCGGCAAACCCAACGTCTCGGCGAGCGTCTTCCGCTTCGAGGGGCAGCTCTCGGTGTTCTGCACCCGGGACGGGCCCTGCTACCGCTGCCTCTATCCCGAGCCGCCGCCCCCGGGCCTCTCGCCCAGCTGCGGGGAAGGCGGGGTGCTGGGCGTCGTGCCGGGCGTGGTGGGCACGCTGCAGGCCACCGAGGCCCTCAAGGTGCTGGCGGGGATCGGCGAGCCGCTCATCGGCCGGCTGCTCACCTTCGACGCGTTGGCGATGAGCTTCCGCCAGTTCAAGGTGAAGAAGGACCCGGGGTGTCCGGTCTGCGGCACCGCGCCCTCCCTCACCGCGCTGGTCGACTACGAGCAGTTCTGCGGCACGCGCGCGCCGGTGAAGGGCTCGGTGCGCGAGGTGACGCCGCGCTGGCTCGTCGACAATCGGGGCTCGGTGCAGGTGCTCGACGTGCGCGAAGCCGGGGAGCGGGAGATCAACGACATTTCCGGCTCGACCTCGATTCCCTTCGGTGAATTGGCCGCGCGCTGGAACGAGCTCGACACCTCGAAGGACCTGGTCGTCTTCTGCAAGGTGGGCGAGCGCAGCGCGCGCGCGGTGGAATACCTGCTCGGCGTCGGCTTCACGCGCGTGTTCAACCTCGAGGGCGGCATCGAGCGGTGGGCCGACGAAATCGACGAGGCGCTCCCCGGTTACTGAGGAGTGAGCGTCACTGATCGGTGACGCGCGCCCCGATTTCCGGCGACGGGGGAAGAGGCGAGCGGTTTGCGCCGATTCAAGGGTGCGAAAGCGGGCCGACCCTCATTTGCGTTCGACGCGATGAGGTGGCCTGTGGGCAAGTCCCAAAGTTGAGCGGGTTGAGCGAACGCCTCGCGGCTGGCACTGGCCTCGCAGAAGCGCGGCCGACCCGACGCAGGCGAATTGGGTGGGGAACGTTCGCTTCCAACACACAAAGGGAGTCCGCACATGGAACCGGCACACACGCTGAGCGCGGTGAAGACCATCGAGGATGAGGTGCCGGCGGTGACGGCCAGGCCCAGCAGGCCCCGGCTGCTCTCACACGGGCGGCTGCTCATCGCAGGGCTCACGCTCAACGTGGCGCTCGCCGCGGGGGCGACGGCAGCGGCGGTTGGTTTTCATGATCAGCTCGAGCGGCTCTCCGCGCGCGCGCAGCAAGAAGCGGTGATCAACGAGCGGCACCTGGAGAGCCTCAAATCCCTGGGCGCAGAGTCCCGCGAGCTCAAGGCAGGCCTGGTGGACGTGCGCACCGCGGTGGCGGCCCACGCGCGCGAGGAAGCGCTCTTCCTCAAGATGCTCATCCTCAAGCCGTCGCTCGATCAAACGCTCGCGCGGCGCATCGCCCGCTCGGTGCTGGGCGAGTGTCAGCTCTTCGGCCAGGACCCGAACCTGGTGCTCGCCATCATGGCCATCGAGTCGGACTTCAACCCCAACGCGGTGTCCAGCGTGGGCGCGCTGGGGCTGATGCAGGTGATGCCGCACTGGAAGAAGGTGCTCAACCTGCAAGAGCTCACCGAGCCCGAGGTCTCCATCCGCGCGGGGATTCAGATTCTCGGCTTCTACCAGCAGATGTACCGCGACCTGGAGCTGGCGCTCACCGCGTACAACCGCGGGCCAGGACCGGTCGACTATGCGTTGGTGAAGGGCACCAGCTCGGCGAACGGGTACGCGGCGAAGATCCTGGCGACCTGGGCGAAGCTGAAGGCGCTCGACTCCGCCTCGCGGCCCTGACCCGGGTGAAATTGGCGCCTCGACTCCGCTCGGCGTGAACGGAACCGGCCGAATCCGTTCAGCCCGAGCGAAGTCGAGGGCCAGCTAGCTCTTGATCACTCGCTCCGCGCACAACTGCGCGAGCGCCATGATCGCGATCTGTGGATTCACGCCGGTGTTCGAAGGAAACACGCTCGAATCCGCCACGTACAACCCGCGCACGTCGTGGTGCTGAAAGTCGAGCCCCACCACGCTGCGCGACGGATCGCTCCCCAGGCGCGCAGTCCCGAAGAGGTGGGTCATCGACATGGTGTACGCGCCAGCGCTCAGCGGACCGCGCGCTTCGAGCTCCGCCGCCTGGGCGCGCCCGGTCACCACGTGGGGAGCCCCGCTGAGCTCCGGGTAGACCTCGCGAGCGCCCGCCGCCAGCTGCAGCTCGACGAGCACGCGCACCGCCCGCCGCGCCTTCATCAAGTCCTCCTGGGTGAGCGCGTACCGCACCAGCGCTCGTCCACCCACTGAGCGCACGCTGCCCTTCGCCTGCGCCCGCAACGCCGCGCCCCACACGGCGTAGCGATCGAGCCGCTCCAGGTTTCGCGCGAACTGGCGCCCCACCCCCGGCACCCGACTGGCGAGGATGGAGCGATCGAACCCGAGCGCCTCCACCTTGATGCCTTCGCGGCGCAGGCCGATGACCTCGTGGCCCTGGGTGGCGCCCAGGTGATTGTTCACGGGCTCGTCGAACAAGCCCGTCACCGAGAGCCCGGGGTGCGCCATCAAGCCATCGCCCACCGGGCCGCGGGTCAGGCCGCTCTGCCGCAGCAGCATGGGCGTCTGGATGGCGCTGGCGGCGAGCACGACCGCGCGGCGGGCGCGCACCGACACCCGGCCTCCCGCGGCGGCGCGGCCGAGCACGGCGACGGCGCGGCCCCGCTCGGTGCGCACCTGCTCGACCGTGATGCCGGCGAAGACGCGCGCGCCGCGAGCGACCGCGTCAGGCAGGTAGGTCTTGTCCACGCTCAGCTTCGCGCCCGTGGGACAGCCCTGGAGACAACGGCCGGTGCCTTCGCAGTCGCGCACGTTGCGGCGAATGGGGCGGTGCTCGAGGCCCAGCGCCTCGGCCCCCTTCGCCAGCAGCAGGTTCTTGGGGCCGGCGATGCGCTCGTCGGTGGGGCGCACGTGGAGCCGCTGCTCCACCTCTTCCTCGGCGCGCGCGATGGCCTCGAAGGGCAAGGCGTCGGCGAGCGCCGCGTCGTCCCTCACCCAGCCCTCGTACACGTCGCGCGGCAGCTTCCAGTTGATGGCGCCGTTGATCACCGAGGTGCCGCCCACCGCGCGGCCCTGGAGAAAGGGCATCACCGAGGGCCCGAACGCCACCGAGGTGCCGAGGTCGCGATAGAGCGCCGCCATCGCCTGGAAGCCGCTCTTCGAGAACGGCCCGGCCTCGTGACCTTCCTCCAGCACCACCACGCTGAGCCCTGCGAGCGCACAGGCGCGCGCGACGGAGGCGCCCGCGGGTCCGCTACCGACGATCACCACCTCGGCCTCGGCACAGAGCGCGCGCCGCACGTCCCGGCCGTCGGTGTGCACGAGCGCGCTCATGGGCGTTCACCTTCGAAGAGCGCGAAGCAGGCGAGGATCTTCGCGGTGGCCAGCGACTGCCGCACCAGCGCGCGCTCATCGGTGTTCAGCCGCTCGATACAGTCCAGGCGCTGTCGTTCATTCAGCGCGAACAGCGGCCGCCGGAACTCCGGCATCGTCACCGGCAGGAAGGTGAGCAGGTGCACCGCCGCGCGCAGCCCCGGACCGAAGTACGGCGGCGTGCGCGTCTTCAGTTGGTGCCAGAAGTCGCGGGTGTCGGGCAGCGGCGCGCCTACCACCGCGGCGAAGAGCACCTCGGCCCAGCGGCGCTCGAAGCCGAGCAACGCCAGCGCGCCGCGCGGCACGTGGGTGAGCGGGTGCTCGCGCTCGAGCAGGAAATAGGTGGGCGTCTCCACGCAGAGCGGCCCCAGCGCGAGGTAGCTCACGCCCAGCAGCAGGTCGGAGTTGCCCGGCTCCACCGCGACCAGCGGATCGCGGAGCGCGCCGTAGTCGATGATCAACCCGCGGTCGAAGCCGCCCGGAGCGCGCAGGCCTTCGGGCCGGACGACCTGGTAGTGCCCGGTGGTGACCGGCTCGCCCCGCTTCAGCTTGGGCCGGCTGGGCGCGTCGAGGCCGTCCTGCTCGAGCCGCACGTTCCAGCCGAGCAGCCGCCCGCTCGCGGGCTCGCGCCAGAACGTCTTCTGAAACGTCTTCCAGGTGAGCCGCTCGACGAAGCGGGGCAGCCCCAACGAGGTGCCGCGGTACGCCCAGCCCTCGAGCGCGGTGGGCGCCACCGGGTAGCCCTCGAGAATTCGCTGCCGCAGCTGCGCGCGTGATTCGTTTCGAAGCGTCTCGACGAGGCTCATCGCTTTCCCTTCTGCCGGGGCTTTTGCCTGGGGCGCGCCGGCGCGAGGGCGGTCAGCGCCGAGGCGTCCACCAACTCCAGCGCTTCCCGCACCAGGGTGCGCGCGGCGGCGCCGTCCTTCGCGCGGAGCAGCTCGAGCGTGACCGCGTAGCCCAGCAGCGACTTCTCCCGGTCGGCCACCAGCGCGCGGGCGAGCTGGGGGTGTGCCTCGTAGACCGGGGCGAGCGCGTTGAAGAGCAGCAGCGCGGCGAACGACTGCGAGGCCACCAACACGGCCCGGGCGAAGGCCACGTCGCGCACGGTGTAGCGGGCGACGTCGTGCTCCAGGGCCTGCTCGGCGGCCAGGCGGGTGAGCGTCTCGAGGTCTTTCGGGGTGGCGCGCTCGCAGGCCAGCGCCACCGCGTCGGCCGCCACCGCGCGGCGCAGCTCGAGGAACGAGCGCAGCACCTCGGGCCTGGCAGAGAGATCCATGTGCGCGAGCACGGCCAGCGTTCCGTGCTGGGCCAGGTCGAGCACCCGCACCCCTTGTCCCTGGCGGGCGCGAACCACCCCTTCTGCTTCCAGTCGCGCCAGGGCGGCGCGCAGGGTGAGCCGGCTGACCCCCAGCGCGGTGGCCAGCTGCCTTTCAGGAGGAAGGTGCCCGCCGCTGGGGAAGGCCCCCGAGAGGACGTCGCGGCGCAGGCGCTCGACCACGGCGTCGACGGGCCGGGCCACACGGGAGAGAGGGGCGACGTGGGTCATTGGTTTAACCACTAAACCAGCTGGCCACCCGGCTGCAAGGGCCCCCTGTCGCCGGGGCCGCGAGGCGGTGATGCTGAAGGCATGTCACTCACGCTCAGTTCGCCTGCGTTCACTGCTGGGGGTCCGATTCCCGCCGAGTACACCTGCGAGGGCGCCGACCTCTCTCCGCCGCTGGAGTGGAGCGGGCTCCCCGCGGGGACGCGCAGCCTGGCGTTGATCATCGACGACCCCGACGCGCCTGATCCGGCGGCGCCCAAGCGGGTCTGGGTGCACTGGGTGCTCTACAACCTTCCGCCCACGAGCCTGGGGCTGGAGGCCGGCGTGAGCACGCTGCCGGCGGGGACGCGGGTGGGCCTCAATGACTCACACGCGGCGGGCTACGGCGGCCCCTGCCCTCCCATCGGCAAGCATCGCTACTTCCACAAGCTCTTCGCGCTCGACGTGCTGCTGCCGGATCTCGGGCAGCCGACCAGGAAGGAGCTCGAGGTGGCGATGATGGGCCACGTGCTGGGGCAGGCGGAGTTGATGGGTACGTACCAAAAGCACCAGAAGTGATGGCGTCGCAATGCGGCAACTGCGTTGCCTTTTTTAGTGTAAAAAAGGCAGCATGATTTCCAGAACTATGCGGCTGCCGCGAGGCAGTGCCTTCCTCTTCGGGCCGCGCGGCACCGGCAAGTCGACCTGGGTGAACTCAGTTCTGCCCAGGGCGC
>VFKJ01000058.1 GCA_009885595.1 Myxococcales bacterium
CCGAGGCAGCCGTTGCGCCCGCGCCTTCCTGGGACGCTCCGATTCAGGAAGCGCCGAGCGTGGTGGCCGAGGCAGCCGTTGCGCCCGCGCCTTCCTGGGACGCACCGATTCAGGAAGCGCCGAGCGTCGTGGCCGAGGCGTCCGCTGCGCCCGCGCCTTCCTGGGACGCCCCGATCGAGGAAGCGCCGAGCCTCATTCCCGCGGCTCCCGCGCCGTCGTGGGACGCCCCGATCGAGGAAGCGCCGAGCCTCATTCCTGCGGTTCCCGCCGCTTCCTGGGACGCGCCCATCGAGGAAGAGCCGAGCGTCGTGCTCGCGCCCCCGTCGCCCGCTGCCGCTCCCGCCCCTGCCGTTGCAGCGCCGGTTGCGTGGGAGGACGCGCCCATCGAAGCGGAAGTCGACCTCGCGCCCGCGCCGCTCGAGATCGCCCCGCCCGCCCCCGCTGCAGCTGCGCCCGCCTGGCAAGCGCCCGTCGAGCACGCTGCACCCGCGGCCGCCGCCGTTCCTGCGTGGGACGCGCCGGTGCAACCTGCCTCTCCGGTCGAAGAAGAGCCCGAAGTCTTCCTCGAAGCGACCCTCGAGCCGCTCGAGGCCGCGGTCGAGCCGATGCCCGCGCCGGCCCCCGCCCCTCACCCGGTACCTGCGCCGCCTGCGTCCAGCGCCTCTGCCTTCGATCTGCTGGCGATGGCTCCCGAGTCGGCGCCGCGCATTCCCACCTTCGCGCGGCCGCCCGCCGCTCCCCCGGCCCCCCGACCGCCGCCTCCCGCGCCCAGCGAGGTGTTCGCCCGCAGCTGGGAAGAGCAGCCTGCGGCGGTCGAGACGAAGCCTGACACCTCGGCCTTCGGCACGGCCTGGGACAACAGTGAGCCCGAAGAAACGCCGGTCGCGGCGCTCGACGGCCGTCCTTCCGACGCGGTTCAGCTGGCCTCGGCGGCTGACTTCCTGAACGACGTCTCGGTCTCCGAAGAGATCCCCCTCGACACCGACCTCGGCGAGTTCGTGGTGGAGTCCGCCTCGGCCGCGGCGCTCGCCACCAACGTGCGGGAGACCGGCCCCTCGTCGATTGACGAGGGCAAGCTCGAGCTCGCCAGCAACCACGACTTCCTCGACAACGCCGAGCTCACCGGCACCGGCGCGTCGTGGTCCGACTCGCGCAACTCCCTTCCGCTCGAGGAAGAAGAGGGCGACGTCATCCAGGGCATGGTGCTCGAGGAAGAGCCCGCGCCTGAGCCCACGGACTCCTGGGGCGTCGCCGTCTCGCAGCCTCCTCCCCGCCCCCCGCCCGCCCCGGCTCCGCCGCCTCCGCCCCCCGCGCGGGTCGTTCCCCCGCTCACCAGCGACAGCGAGCCTCTTCAGACGCGGGTGGCGGTGCCGGTCGCCGCCACGCCCTCGCCGTTCCTGGCGGCGCCGCCCCCCAGCTCGGTGCGGCAGAGCAACCAACCGCTGAGCACCCTCGCCCCCCCGGCCACCTCGGTGCGGCAGAGCAGCCAACCGCTGAGCACCGTCGCCCCGCCGGCCACCTCGGTACGCCAGTCGGCGCTGCCGCGCAGCGGGGTGGCTGCGCCCTCGACCTCGGTCCTGCAGTCGGCGGTGCCGGTCGCGGGCCCGGGCGCAGCCAGCGCACTCTCGGCGAGCCCGATGGCCGCCAACACGCAGCCGGTGAGCGTGCCGGGCGAGCACCGGGTGATCGTCCACACGGTCGAAGGACAGGTGAAGCGCGGCGCGATCAAAGACGCGAAGCTGGGTGAGGCCCAGCTGCAGCTCTATCTCGCCACAGGTGGCGTGGAGACCCTTCCGCGCGAGCGGGTCAAGGCGCTCTTCTTCATGCTCGCTCCTGGCGCCCGCGCGCCTGCGACCGACGGGAACAAGGTGCGGGTGACCTTCAAGGACGGCCGGCAGGTGGCCGGCTTCTCGAAGGATCACAAGAGCGCGGCCGCGGGCTTCTTCGTGGTGCCGGCGGACAACCGCACGAATACCGAGCGAATCTTCATCTTCCGGCACGCGGTGCAGAGCGTCTCGAACGACGGTTGACGCAGTCGGTCATCACCCGGCGGTGACACCGCGGGTGGGTGGATTGACAAGAGGTGGGCACATCGCACACCTTTCCCTCCGCAAGCGCTGACTGTGGCCGGAGGTCGCATGCGGAGTGGTTCGAAGCAGGGGCAGGACAAACGCACGTTCCCGCGCATCCAGGTGGCGCTCACGGCCCATTGCCGCATTGGCAATCGCTTCGTGCGCGATGCGATCGCGGACTTGTCAGAGGGCGGGCTGTACCTGAAGACCAGGGAGCCGGCGCGCGCGGGCACGCCGGTGCGGGTGGCGCTGGCGCTGCCGTTCCCCGAGGGGCCGCGCTACTGCACGTTGGTGGGCA
>VFKJ01001051.1 GCA_009885595.1 Myxococcales bacterium
AGGGCGACGCCCTGCAGCTGCGCGTGATCGTCTACCGCCTCGACGGCAGCAGCTACCCGCTGGACTCGGCCACCTTCGAGGTGAAGGACGCGCAGGGCCAGCCCTCCACCGGGGCGAGGGTCAGCGGCGCGGGGGTGGTGAGCGCGGTGATGGCGGGCGAGGTGCGGATCCGCGCGAGGGTGACGGGCAGCGCGTTGATGACCAACGAAGCGCAGCTGACGATCATCCCCCGGGTGATGATGGGCCGCCGGGTGATCGTCACCGACGCCGCCACCGGGCTGCCGGTCGCGAACGTCGCGGTGCGCGCCTGCCCGCTGGGCGATTGCAGCGCGCCCACCGACGTCACCACCACCGCGCAGGGCACCGCCGAGTTCCCCCTGCTCGATGGCAGCGCCACCACCTTCACCGCGGTGCCGGCGGCGCTGCGCACGGACGGCCTCCCGGCGCTGGAGCGCGCATCGATCTTGAACACCGCGGCCACCGACGTGCTCCTTCCCCTGCGGGAGAACCCGGTGCGCGCGAGCGCCGGCTTCAGCGCGTCGATGTCGTTCTCCGACGTGAGCACCGTGGGCAGCTACTGGGCCGGCTTCGTCACCGCCTCGGCTTCCGACGTGCCCTCGCTCTCGCCGCAGGGCTTGCTGGGCGACAACTTCATGGTGGAGATCCCCGGGGTGGGCCAGCAGGTGCCGGTGCCCGGAGCGCTGGTGCTCTACACCTCGCCGGGCCTGGGCTTCCCCCAGGAGGTCAAGGCGCGCTCGCTGGCCTTCGCGCAGCCCGGCAGCAGCCGCTTCGTGCAGGCGTGGGCCGGCCGCGCCTATCTGGAGTCGGCCTTCGCGCTGCGCTCGATCGACGTGCTCTCGTACCTGGGCGCCTTCGACTACGCCCACGTGCCGAACATCGCCTTCAGCCCCAAGCCCTTCGTGCCCGACGGCACCGACGTCGATGGAGACGGGCTGTGCAGCAACGCCCAGCGCTGCCCGATGGGCTCGGAGGACGTGCCCGACTACGCCCGCTTCACCCAGCTCGCCTTCCAGCCGCGCCGCCAGCAGAAGCTGCGGACCGAGGTGGTGCTGCCCAAGGTGCCCTCGACCTTCGACACCGTGCTGGTCGCCTCGGCGCTGTTCGACGAGCGCGCGGGTATGCTGCCCACCGGCTTCACCTCGCAGACGCCGGGCATGGCGGGTGAAGACGGCCTCAAGCCCGTCGAGCCGGTCACTCTGCGCGGAGGCCCGGCCTACAACGGGCTGGAGATCGCCACCCCGGGCCTCTGGGCGCTCGCAGCCAACGCCGCCGGGAACGCCTCGAGTGGACGGCTGGTGCGCTCGACGGTGCTCGGGTCGCGGGTGCTGGTGACGCCGTTCCTGCCCGCGCCCGCCCAGGCCAGCTACGCGCCGGGCAGCCGCACCCTCAACCCCGGCCAGCCCGCGTGGTCGTCGGTGTTCTCCACCGGGGGAGAACTGGGGCGGGTTTCACTCACAGGTACCGACACCCGCCACGTGATCTACTTCGCGATGAGCGCTGGGCAAACGGCGGTGCCGTGGCCGAGCTCCCCCGCCGGGCCGGGGCAGGACCCCGCGGCCCAGGCGATGCCGAAGCTCGAGGTGGTGGCGGTGGATCTGATCGGGGGCGTGTCGGTCGAGCAGATCTTCGACGCGTCGGGGGTGACCTTGGCGACCTGGGCCTCGGTGATCGACGGCTACTCACGCCTCGACAGGTGAGCGCTTTGCTCTAGACTGCCGCTCCGTGAGCTCAGAACCGATCATCGGTATCGACCTCGGCACCACCAACAGCTGCGCGGCCTATGTCGACGGCTACAAGGACGGCGTCCCCAACGTGAAGCTCATCCCCTACAAGGGCGGTGAGTACACGATTCCTTCGATCTACGCGGTCGACGACAAGGGCAACGAGCTGATCGGGTACGAGGCGAAGCGCCAGTGGCAGCTGAACCCGCGCAACACCATCTACGGCAGCAAGCGCCTGGTGGGTCGCACCGCGACCTCCGACATCGTCGAGTCGATGAAGAAGATCGTCCAGTACGGGGTGAAGGCCTCGGCGGACAACAAAGAGGTCACCATCGAGGTGGCCAAGAAAGAGATGACGCTGCAGGAAGTCGCCGCGCGCATCTTGAACAAGATCCGCGACGTCGCCTCGAACCACCTCAAGGTGCCGGTGAACAAGGCGGTGGTGACGGTGCCCGCCTACTTCAGCGATCGGCAGCGCCAGTCGGTGAAGGACGCCGGAAAGCTGATCGGGCTCGAGGTGGTGCGCATCATCAACGAGCCCACCTCGGCCGCGCTCGCGTACGGCCTGGGCAAGGCGCTGCAGCAGAAGGTCTGCATCTACGACCTGGGCGGCGGCACCTTCGACGTCTCGGTGATCGAGATCCGCAACCAGGTCTTCGAGGTGAAGGCCACCGGCGGCGACATCTTCTTAGGGGGCATCGACTTCGACAACGCGATGATCCACTACGTGCTGACCGAGTTCCAATCGAAGACGGGCATCGACCTCTCGACTGACCCGGTCGCCATGCAGCGCATCAAGGATCTGGCCGAGCGCACCAAGATCGACCTGTCGGCGCGTGAAGAGGCGCCCTTCAACATTCCCTTCATCACGATGACGCCGCAGGGGCAGCCCCTGAACATCGAGATGAAGTTCAGCCGCAAGCTGCTGGAGAAGCTGACCTCGGAGCACGTCGATCGCACCTTGAAGATCGTGGCCAAGGTGCTGGTCGACTCGGGCCTGTCGACGCGGGAGATCGACGAGGTGATGCTGGTCGGAGGCCAGACCCGCATGCCCGCCGTGCAGGATCGGCTCACCAAGTTCTTCGGCAAGCCGCCTTCCAAGGGCGTGCACCCCGACGAGGCGGTCGCCATCGGCGCGGCGCTCTACGCGTTCTCCCTGACCGACGACACCAACATCAAGCTGCAGCTGCTCGACGTGATCCCCATGGGCATCGGCCTGGAGAAGGCCGACGGCAACGTGCACCTGGTCTTCCCGCGCAACTCGCCCATTCCCAACGCCAAGCAGATCACCGGCACCACCAGCGTGAACAACCAGACCGAGCTGATCATGCGGATCTGGCAGGGCGATCACGAGTCGGCGAAGGCGAACGAGCAGCTCGGTGAGTTCACCTTCTCGGGCATCCGCCAGGGGCCGGCCGGCAACGTGCGGGTGGAGATCACCTTCGACGTCAACATCGAGGGCATCCTCACCATGACGGCGCGCGATCCCGACACCGGCAAGGACATGAAGACCACGGTGCGCGTGACGCAGAGCTGAGCCCCGCTCTTACGACGCTCGAGGTGACACATGGTGCGGGCAGCTCGCGCGCGGTTCAGCGGGCCTTGAGGTGGGCCTCGAGTCCATCAACGAGCACCGAGAACGCCTTCATATCGAGACCGGCGACGGTCGCCTGCGCCACGAGCGCTCGGCGCAGCAGCTGAAGCGCCGTCGGGTCGGGGGAAGGCGAGTCTTCCTCTACCATGACCTCCAAGGCGTTCAGGATCGCGCCACACCGGTGACCCGCCACATTGGGGGCGCCGCGGCGGATGAGCCGATCCAGCTTTTCGGTGAAGGCGACCGCCCGTTCGTCGTAGCTCATGAGTTGGAGTCTCTCGCCGCAGGGACCGCGTTCTTCCACAGACGGACCGTGAAACTCTCGCCGTCTTCGATGAACTCCGGTTCAGTGCCGTTGTGCTGGAGCATCGTCTTGACGATTTTTCGGGGCACCCCCATCCCCATGTGTTCCAGATAGCCATAGTCGCGCATCACGTCCTTCAAGAGCTGGTTGCGCGACGCGCGGCAC
>VFKJ01001246.1 GCA_009885595.1 Myxococcales bacterium
CCCATCTGCGTCCACGTCCAGAACGAGGCGCCGGTGGCGGCGGGCGTGACCAACTCCATCGTGCCGCCGCTGTGGTGGTGCAGCACCACCGGCCGGCCGTTCCACGCGATGTCGCCCACGCCGGCGCCGCTCTGCTCCGCGGCCGACCAGGTCCAGGTCGAGCTCGTCAGCGGCGCGGCGATGGTGAAGTCGTACGCGCCCGCGGCGGTGCGAAGCACCATGCGCCCCGCCCCCGCCCAGGCGGCCGAGGCCACCATCACGTCCCAACCGGGTCCGGGGACGCCCGAGAGCGTGATCGCGCGCAGCTCGGCGGTCGTGCCGTTCCAGGAGCCGAGGTAATCGAGGTACGCGCCGTTCCCCGAGCCGTAGACCTCGACGGGGAAGTAGGCGACCCCGGCGCCGTCGAAGAGCAGGTCTCAGCGAATGCTGCTGTTGTAGTTCGTTCCCATGGGGAAGATGAGGGGGGTCTGCGTCCAGGTGTTGGCCGCGGTGCGGGTGGCGAACACCAGGCGCTCGCTGGAGTTCGCGCCCGTGCCGTAGAGCACCGAGGGACGGCCGGTGGCGTTGAGGCCGATCGCGAAGGTGCGGCTCTCGGCGTTGCTGACGGGGGTGGCGGTGGAATCGACGCGCTCCCGCGTCCAGGTGGTGCCGCTCTTCGTCGCGTACCAGACCTGGAGATCCCGCACGTACACGATGTGGGGATTGCCGCTGGCGTCGACCTTGAGGTGCAGCTGGCCCGGGTAGATGCGGCCGCCGGTGTTGAAGCCCAGGGTGTCCATCACCTCGAGCGCCCAGGTGCTGCCGTTCCACTTCCCGAAATAGACGGCCGGGTGCGTCGACGAGGTGAAGGCCAGGTGCACGTTCGCGCCGGTGGCGTCGTATTCGACCTCGCAGGCGCCGCCGGAGATCTCCGCCACGCCGCCGTCGAGCACCGGCATCGGGGACGCCAGCAGCGCCTCGCTGGCCGTCTTCACCGCGTGCGAGTTCTCTCGCGGCTCGACCAGGGAGAAGCCGAAGGGCGTCACCACCTGCGAGCCGTCCTCGAGCGTGAGCGTCAAGGTGAGCTCCGCGAAGTCCGTCTGCGGCAAGGTCCACTTCACCTGCGCCGCGCGCGCCGAGAGCGCACCGGCCGAGGCCGACCACTCCACCTTGCGCACCCCCGCCGCGGCGTAGGCGGCGGTGAACGTCTCTTCGGCGCCCTGGGTGAACGGGCCTTCTCCGGCGCGCCGCAGCCCCTGCACCTGGGTGGCGGTGGTGCCGTGGTTCTCGATCAGGGTGCCTTCAGCCTGCGGGGCTTCGGCGCACGCGGCGGCGAAGAGCGACAACGAGACGGCAGCGGCTCGGAGGTTCATGCCGCCACGACACCCGGCCTCTCCTCCGTGTGCAATGAATCAGGGGACGTACCGGAGAATCACGCCGCGCTCCGCGACGGCCCAGACGTCGGTGGCCGAGCTGCCCCAGACGCTGCGCAGGTTGTACGGAGTGCCGCTGGGCAGGCTCGCCCACGCCGCGCCGCTGCTGCTGATCACGGTGCCCGCCCCGCCCACGGCCCACACCTCGGCGCCCGCGCCCCAGGCCGAGAACAGGGTGACGTTGACGCCGCTGAAGGAGTTGAGCCAGGCGGTGCCGTCGTAATGAAGGATGTTGCCCTGGCCGCCCACCGCCCAGGCGTCGCTGCTCGAGGTGCCCCACACCGCGTTGAAGTTGGTGGTGCCCGCACTCACCGGCGCCCAGGCGCTGCCGGCCCAGTGCAGCACGGTGCCCGCCACGCCCACCGCCCACACGTCGTTCGCGGCGCTGCCCCACACGCCGTAGAGCGTGTTGCTGGTGCCGCTGGTCGAGCTCGACCACGCGCTGCCATTCCAGTGGACGATGGTGCCCGAGAGCCCGACCGCCCAGACGTCGTTGGGCGCCGCGCCCCAGACGCCGTAGAGCGCGAAGCCGGTGCCGCTGCTGACGGTCGACCACGCGGTGCCATCCCAGTGGAGGATGGTGCCCGCCCCGCCCACCACCCACACGTCGTTCTCCGCCGTGCCCCACACGCTCTGCAGGAGGCTCAGGGTGTTGCTCGTCGCGCTCGACCAGTTGGCGCCGTTCCAGTGCAGCACCGTGCCGTTGTCTCCCACCGCCCACACGTCGGTCGCGGAGCTGCCCCACACGCCGTAGAGCCACTCGGTGCTGGTGCTGGGCACCGTCGTCCAACTCGCCACGGTTCCGCCGCCGCCGCCCATCGCGCTGCCGCCGCCACCGCCCGTCGCGCCTCCTCCACCGCCACCCGTCGCGCTGCCGCC
>VFKJ01001149.1 GCA_009885595.1 Myxococcales bacterium
CGGTGCTCGACCAGTTGGTCAGTCTGCTGGCGCTCCCCTGAATCTTCGAGGGAAGAACTGGCCCTTTCGCCGTGTTGGCGAGGCCCGCTGAAAGGAGTACGGAGCCCCACCATGCTGCCGGTCCTGTATCGCTTCGTGTTCGAAACCGACTTCTCCAAGGCCGTCCTCTACCTGGTGGCGCTCGCTTTGGTGGCCTACTCCGCCTGGAACGGGTGGCGGAACGCGGGCGGCGTGGACGCCAAGGGCAACCCCATCGAGCCCACGAAGGACGAGCGCCGCAACCGCGCGCTCACGTACGGCCTGGTGGGCGTCGCGCTCGCGGGCTTCGGCCTCTACTACGCGCTGCCCAACGTGCCGGTGATCGGCCGCGGCAAGGGCGAGGGCATTCCGATTCACACCTACGGGGTGATGATCGGCCTTGGCTTCATCACCGCCACCACCGTCATCTCGTGGCTCGCGGTGCGCGAGTGGCCCGGCAAGGAAGGCCTCGAGCGCAGCGTGCAGATGTACGACCTGGCGTTCTATTGCTTCGTGGGCGGCATCGTCGGCTCGCGCGTGCTCTTCGTGATGGTCAACTGGAAGGACTACGCCTCGGACCCGCTGAAGATCTTCAGCCTCGGCGGCGGCCTGGTCTTCTACGGCGGCCTCATCGGCGCGATCATCGGCTCGCTCATCTTCGCCAGGCGCAACAACCTCGAGTTCTTCCGCCTGGCGGATCTCGCCATTCCCACGGTGTCTCTGGGCCAGGCCTTCGGCCGGCTGGGGTGCTTCTCGGCGGGCTGCTGCTGGGGCGACATCACCACCCACGCCAAGGCGCCGCTGGCGGTGGAGTTCCCCGGGACCCACGCGATGAACCTCTTTGGTGGGGCCAGCGGCACCCCCAGCCTCGCGTACTCCTCGATGGCCGACGCCGCCACGGAGACCCGCTGGGTGGTGGAGTCGACGGGTCAGTGGTCCACCCAGGCGGTCGACGGCGCGGTGCGGGTGTCCGACTGGGTGGCGCAGCACGGCCACACGCTGCCCGTCCACCCCACCCAGCTCTACGAGTCGTTCGGTCAGATCGTGCTCTTCGCCACCCTGATGACCGCGCGCCGCTGGCGCCGCTTCCACGGGCAGATCTTCGCCATCTGGCTGATGTGCTACGCGGTGCTCCGCAGCACGGTGGAGACCTTCCGCGGCGATCTCGAGCGCGGCACCATTCACGGCCTCATCCCCAGCATCCCGGCGGGCGCCTGGTACAACATCAGCACCAGCCAGTTCATCTCCATCGCGATGTTCAGCTTCGGCACGTACCTGCTGGTGAAGAACCTGCGGGCGGTGAGGGCCCGTCCCCCCGTCGACCTGGGCGCCCTCACCACGGCCTGACGCAGCCCAAAAGTTGCGGCTAGAGTGACGCCCCGTGCCGGCACGAGTCGATAAGGCCATGGCTGACGGCAGCGCCATCAAGGGCTCCGAAGATGCGATGCAGCGCTGCAACGAGCTCGAGTCCGAGTTGGCCGAGCTCCGGGTCGCCTACGATCAGTACTTCCTGGGCAACGAGCGGTTGCCGCCCCAGAAGAAGCACGACGGTTTCAAGAAGCAGTACATGAAGCTCAAGAGCTCGTCGGTGCGCCAGACCGCCGCCAAGTTCCGCATCGAGAGCATCGGCCAGAAGCTGCTCACCTTCGAGCGGCTGTGGGACCGCACGCTGCAGCAGATCGAGGCAGGCACCTACAAGCGCGACGTGATGCGCATGAAGCGGCACCTGGGGCAGAAGAAGGGCTCTGCCGACGCCGACTTCGACGTCGATGAGGATCTCGATCTCTCCGATCTCGACGAGGGCGGCGATGATCTCGCCAGCGCGCTGGCCGCCGCCGAGGCTGCCGCCACCGCGCGGGCCGCCGCTCCCGCCATCAAGCCCGTCGCGCCGGTGGCCCCCGTCGTCGCGGCCCTCAAGCCGGCGGTCGCGCCCCCGGCCGGGCTCCAGCCGCTGACCGCGCCCATCCCTGCGCCAAAGCCTTCGGGCCCGCCGAAGCTGACCGCCGCCATCCCCACGCCCGGGTTCAAGCCTGTCTCGAGCGGAGCCGAGAGGCCGGTCATCACCGCCGCCAACCCGGTGCTCAAGCCTGTCCCGAGCCGTGTCGAGGGGCCCGCGGGCTCGCCTGTCTCGAACCCCGCGATCAGACCGCCGACCGCTGCTCCGGCTGCGCTCAGGCCGGCGGCGGTGAACGGGTCCAGCCCCGCGCTCAAGCCTGCCGGGTCCGCGCCTCCCCGTCCTCCGACGGCAGGGGGCCACGGAGAGGGCGGCCTCTCGGACACCAAGGTGAAGGCGATCTACGACGCGTACCTGATGGCCAAGAAGCGCTGCGGGGAAGACACCCGCGCGGTGACGCTCGACTCGGTGGCCAGCTCCCTGCGCAAGCAGGTGCCCGAGCTGATGAAGACGCACAACGCCAAGACGGTCGAGTTCAAGGTCGTGATCAAGGACGGCAAGGCCGTGCTGCGCGCGCTCCCCAAGGAGTGAACCTTTGCCGTCAGGCGCGGGCTCCAAGCTCTCATGAATCCCGACTACTACCCGTGGCTGCTGTTCGGCGGCCTCTTCGCTGCCTTCCTCATCTTCAAGCGCCTGGGCCAGATCTCCTCGGAGAAGGCGCGCCAGCTGGTCAAAGACGGCGCCAAGCTGGTCGACGTGCGCAGCCCCGCGGAGTTCGCTTCCGGGCACATTCCCGGCGCCATCAACGCGCCCGTGGGTGAGATCGGCGCGCACGTGAAGAAGCTGGGCGCCAAGGACCAGCCGGTGATCGTCTACTGCGCCTCGGGCACCCGCAGCGCCATGGCCCGCTCGGTGCTCAAGGGCCAGGGCTTCGCCCAGGTCTTCAACCTGGGCGCGATGAGCCGCTGGTAGCTTCCGGGCTTCCTTGCAAATCGATAGTCTGACTATTGTTTTGCAAGGATGCTTCTCGAGCGCAGGAACCACTTCGAAGCAGTCGTCGCGGCCCTTCGGGAAGTGCCGGTCTGTGTCCTCCTCGGCCCGCGCCAATGCGGGAAGACGACGCTCGCGAAGCAGGTCGCCGCGCGTGGCAAAGCCCAGTGGTTCGATCTCGAGACCGCGTCTGACCGTCGCGCGCTCGAGAACCCCGA
>VFKJ01000756.1 GCA_009885595.1 Myxococcales bacterium
CTCGCCCGGTGCTCGGATCGGCCCCTCACCCTGACCCTCTCCCCGCTGCGCAGGGAGAGGGAACCACTTTCGTCCCTCGTGCTCGGCCCTGCCGGTGGAGTCTCTCCCCGCTGCGCAGGGAGAGGGGAGGCGACCTGATGCCGCTGGTCGAGCTCCCCGCCGCGCTGCGCCCCGGCGGTACGGGGCGGGCGAAGGTGAAGGTCGACGGCGCCACCGTGGCCGAGGCGCTGGAGTCGTTGTGCCGCGGCCACCCTGAGCTGCGCCCCCGCCTCTTCACCGGCGCAGGCCAGCTCAAGCGCACCATCGGCATCTTCGTGGGCGAAGACGACGTGCGCAGTGCTGAGGGCCTGGCGCGGCGACTGAGCCAGGGAGAGCTGATCGTGCTCGTCGCGGCGATGGCGGGTGGCTGATGCGCGAAGATCAGATCGTCCGCTACGGCCGTCAGATCCTCCTGCGCGAGCTGGGCGGGCGCGGGCAGGAACGGCTGCTCGCCGCTCCGGTGCGCGTCCTCGGCGGAGGCCCCGCGCTGGAAGACGCCGTCGCCTACCTGCTGGCGGGCGGAACCCCGGTGGTGCTCGCCCCCGGAATCACCCTGGGCGGTTTTCTGGCCGGCGCCCCCCTCGAGGCTCTCAACCCCGACGCAAACCCCTCCACGCCGCCCGTCGCCGACCTCCTCCCCCGCGAGCTGAGCTCGACCGCGCCGGTGCAGGTGGTGGTCGGCGCAGGGGTCGCCTTTCGAGACGCGCGCGCCTGTCAGGCCTGCTGGTCCGACCTCCGCGCGGGGCTTGGGCCGGGCTCAGGACCGCCGGTCGGCAGCCTCGCCGCCCTCACCCTGCAGCGGCTGCTGCTGGGCTGGTCGGCGCCGCTGGGCCTGGTGCACTGGAAGGGCGAGCGCCTCGAAGCGGCCGCCGTGCCGGCCTGTCCCCACGGTGCAAATCATCAGCAATAACAAGGGGCTGTGCCGGGTCTGACGCTTTCTTGTACAGGAATGGAGTGCTTTGGACTATAAGGCCGCGACTTTTCAGCCCGCAGACACATTCATCAGGCGTTGCGGGGCCTTCTGCATCGGAGCTGACACGCAATGGCGCAAGAGACGGGCTTTACGGTCTGGCTGACGGGCATGTTGGGGGCAGGGAAGTCGACCCTGGCGCAGTACATCGAGGCGCGCTTGCGGCAGGTCGGTCGGAAGGTCGAGATCCTCGATGAGGACGACCTCCAGGACGATCTCTGGAAGGAAATCGAGGGGGATACGAAGGAAGAGCGGATGACCATCGCTCGCCGCCTCGGCTTCGTGGCGGACGCGCTCACGCGCAATGGCGTGGCCACCCTGGTCGCCTGCGCCAGCCCCGACAAGCCGTCCCGCGACGAGAACCGCCGCCGCATCCAGCGCTACATCGAGGTCTACGTCGACTGCCCGACCGACGAGCTGATCAAGCGCGACACCTCCGGCAAGTACAAGAAGGCGCTCGCCGGTGAGATCCCCAACTTCGTGGGCATCACCGAGCCCTACCAGCCGCCCAATTCTGCCGAGGTGATCGTTCACACCAACCTCGAGGACATCGAGGCCGGTGGCCTCAAGGTGTTCCAGTCGCTGCTCGACCTCTCGTACATGACCGGCGAAGAGCTCAAGGTCATCACGGGCACCAGGATGAAGGCGAACCCGAACCCGAAGAAGCAGAAGCCGGGCAAGCCGGGGAAGGTCGCCAAGCCCGCGAAGGCCGCCAAGCCCGCGAAGGCCGCGAAGGCCGCCAAGCCTGCGAAGAAGAAGGGCAAGAAGTAGCGGTCCGCTCGACTCCCCGGCCCGGCTTCGCTATCCCGTGCGCATGTCGTCGCCCCTCGCCGTGCAGCAGCCGGTCCTCACTGAAGAGCAGGTCAACGCCCTGTGCGCCCAGTCCGCGGTGCGCATGGAAGGCCTGCGCGCGTCGCTGCGCGCCCACGGCTCGGCGCTGGTGGCCTTCTCCGGCGGCGTCGATTCGGCGCTGGTGCTCAAGCTCGCGGTGGAAGAGCTGGGCGAGCGCGCGGTGGGGCTGACCGCGATCTCCGCGTCGGTCGCTCCCGAGGAAGCCGAAGAAGCGAAGGCCTTCGCGCAGCGGCTGGGCGCCCGGCACGTCGCCGTCGACTCGAAGGAGCTGGACGACCCCCGCTACGCCGCGAACCCGGCCAACCGCTGCTACTTCTGCAAGACCGAGCTCTACGCGATCACCGACAAGTACAAGGCGGACCTGGGCCTCTGTGTGGTGCTCGACGGCTTCAACGCCGACGACAAGAAGGACCACCGGCCCGGGCACCAGGCGGCGTCCGAGCACCAGGTGCGCTCCCCCCTGGCCGAGGCGCAGCTGACCAAGGCCGAGGTGCGCGCCTGGTCGAACCGCCTCGGGCTGCCGACCTGGGACAAGCCGCAGATGGCCTGCCTCGCCTCGCGCCTTCCCTACGGGACCCAGGTCACCGTCGAGCGCCTCAAGCAGGTGGGCGCCGCCGAGAAGGCGGTGCGGGCCTTCGGCTTCGTGAACTTCCGGGTGCGGTACCACGGCGAGGTGGCGCGCCTCGAGCTCGCCGCCGAGGAGCACGCCCGCATGCTCGACCCCATGACGCGGGACGCCGTGAACGCGGCCATCAAGGCTCAGGGCTTCACCTTCGTCGCCGTCGATCTCGAGCCGTTCCGCTCGGGGCGGCTCAACGACGCCCTGAGAGCCGGCCACGCGCTGCCCGTGCTGAGCAGCTGATACCGCGCTGAAGTAGGCCTGACGGACCGGGCAGCCTGCTGCTACGCTGGAAGGCTCTTTGTCTCGGCCGATGGGAGGTCGTTCCTTCATGCACAGCTCTCGCTCCGCTTCGCGCTCCACGCGAACGGGATTGGTGTCGCTCATCCTGCTCGTCGGGCTGGGGTGCTCGGGCACGGGGTCGGGCTGCGCGACGCTGACCCCGTTCCCCGCGGGCACCCGGTACATGGGGCCGAAGAACGACAACGCGATCAACATTCGCCTGTCGGCGGCCGGCATCAACTACCTCAACTCCAACTGGCAGACGCTCATCCAGGCCTTTGCGCCGGGCGGCTCGCTCTCGTTGCCGGTCGCGTGCATGCCGCAGAACGTCGCGGTGATCGGCGACCTGCTCATCGCCGATCAGGGCGCCGCCGGCTGCACCGCCGAGAGCTGCGGCCAGATGGACGGCACCTGCGACGCCAAGGACGTGCCCGCGAACGTGGCGGTGCAGATGACCGGCTTCTCGCTGGCGCCGCGCGCGCCCGACCTGCTCGACGCCACCATTCAGCTGTCGATCAACACCGGCAACCTCTTCGTGGACACCGTCGATCGTTCGCACGGCGCCTGCGTCTGGCTCTCCCCGGCCAAGTGCTCGATCAACTTCAACACCGCCAGCGCCGCGCCCGTCGACAATCGCCTGCGCGCGACGGTGAAGTTCAGCATCGACACCCGCTTTGACAAGCTGCTCGCCTTCACCGTGCAGGGCTTCTCCGGCACCGAGATCTGCGGCGCCAGCGGCGCGTCGGCCAAGCCCCAGTGCCTCGACCCGGCCGACTTGAGCTTCGCCGGCCGGAACAACTGCGGTGACGTGTACTGCGGCGTGGCCGATTGGGATCCGCTCAAGGAGATCGTGCTGCAGCTGATCTCCTCGCCGCTGCAGACGCAGATCCGCAACGCCATCTCGGCCCAGACCTGCTGGCCGTGCATGAGCAACACCGACTGCCCGCGCACCACCGACGGCAGCAACACCGCCTCGACCTGCGACTCGAGCAAGAAGGTGTGCATGCTGGGCACCGCCTGCGTGCCGCGCTTCCTGGGCGTGGAGGGAACCATGAGCATGGGCGCGCTGCTGGGCTCCTTCGGGGCCCCGGCCGACGCGCAGCTCGAGCTGTCGCTGGCGGCGGGCGCCTCCGTGGCGATGGATCAGGGCATGAGCTTCGGCACCCGCGTCGGCATTCAGCCCACCACCGTGTCGGCCTGCGTGCCGGCCCAGGCGGCCCCGCCGATGACGATGGTGGCCTTCCCCGACTTCGACGGCGAGGCGACGCCGAACTCCGGCTACCACGTGGGCCTGGGCGTCTCGTCGAACTTCCTCAACGCCGCCTTCTGGGGGGCGCAGCAGTCGGGCGCCCTGTGCCTGAACCTCTCTTCCGACAACGTCGGGCTCATCAACACCGGCCTGTTCAAGACCTTCCTGCCTTCGCTGGGCAAGCTGGCCACCCGCGACGGCAAGGACGCGCCGATGATGGTGGTGCTGCGGCCCGCCCGCCCGCCCGCGGTGGTGGTGGGAGAGGGCACGTACGATCCCGTCACCAAGAAGCCGATCAAGCCGCTGCTGCTGGTCAGCCTGCCGGACCTGAGCATCGACTTCTACGCGATGATCGATGACCGCTACGCGCGGCTCTTCACCCTCACCGCTGACATCTCGTTGCCGCTCTCGCTCATCTTCGAGGGCTGCGACAAGGTCACGCCCGCGCTGGGCGACCTGCGCTCGCTCATCACCAACATCCGCACCGGCAACGCGGAGATCCTCGCCGAAGACCCGCGGGTGCTCGCGGACCTGGTGCCCGCGGTGATCGGGTTGGCCGAGCCCGCGCTCGCCGGCGGCCTCTCGGGCTTCGCCTTGCCCGCGCTCGGCTCGTTCAAGCTCAAGGTCAACGAGGTGAAGGGCCTGGGCCGCATCACCGGCACCGAGGCGTACAACCACCTCGGCATCTACGCCACGCTGCTCCCGCTCAACGGCATGTGCGCGTACTCCGCGCCGCAGGTCTCGGCCACGCTCAAGAGCAGCCGCATGCCGAAGTCCGAAGAGATGCGCCTGGACGGCAAGCACGCCTTGCCCTGGCCCGAGGCGGTGATCGACGTGCGCACCTCTGGCACCAGCGGCAGCGCCGAGTTCTCCTTCAAGATCGACGACGGCTTGTGGACCGACTTCCGCCCCGTGCTCGACCACGAGCTGGTGGTCAGCCACCCGCGCTTCCTGCTGCAGGGCCAGCACGTCATTCACGTGCGCGCGCGCATCGCCGAAGACACCCACGCCATCTCCGCCGCCAAGGACGTCGGCTTCACGGTCGACTGGGAAGCCCCCGAGGTC
>VFKJ01001041.1 GCA_009885595.1 Myxococcales bacterium
GGTCAAGGATCAGGTGGTCCAGCTGTACCAGTCGTTGAACGCGCCCCACCTCGCGATCCCCGGGCGCAAGGCGGGCCCGGCGATGGCCTTCGTGCTGGGGCTGCGCGGGCCCTCGGGCTTCGCGGTGTTCGTGTACCTGTACATGCAGGAGAGCGGCGAGAGCGCCGTCTACGTGCCCTCGAGCGGCACCGTGCCCGCCGAGCAGTTCCAGAGCGAAGA
The DNA here is from genome assembly GCA_009885595.1 of Myxococcales bacterium. Classification (GTDB taxonomy): domain Bacteria; phylum Myxococcota; class Myxococcia; order Myxococcales; family Myxococcaceae; genus Archangium_A. The sequence goes on from VFKJ01001041.1 coordinate 220, forward strand.
GGCCGAGGCCCTGGGCTTCACCGAGTCGATGGGCTTCATCATGGACAACCTGAACTTCCGCGGCCGTCCGCCCGACGAGCAGGAGACCATCATCCGCACCATGCCGGTGTTCATGCGCGAGCCGCCTCCGCCGGCGCCGTTCGGCCAGCCCTCTGCCACCAGCGGGGGCGGGGGGAAGGAGAAGCCGCGCACCGGCCAGAACGCCACCGTGCTGCAGCTGGGCAAGCTGTTCTCGGCGTTCTGCCTGGCGCTGCTGGCGCAGGGCTGCGCGCACGTGGTCTCGGAGAAGGACAAGGACCAGGCGGCCCTCCACTACGAGATCGCCGTGCAGAACCTGGTGAAGTCGCCGCAGATCGCGCTCAAGGAAGCCGATGACGCGCTCGCCTTCGATCCGGGCAACGCGAACGCCTGGCACATCAAGGCGCTGGTGCTGCACCAGAGCTTCCAGCGGCTCGAGGAAGCGCAGGTGGCGTACGCGAAGGCGCTCGAGCTGAAGACCCCGTTCTCCGAGGCGCGCACCAACCTCGGCAACCTGTACATGGACCAGAAGCGCTACGACGACGCCATCGCGCAGTACCAGATCGCGCTGAGCGACGTGATGTACCAGACGCCCTACATCCCCCAGGGGAACATGGGCTGGGCGTATTTCCGCAAGGGCGACAGCAAGCAGGCGATCGAGCTGCTCAAGGCCGCGCTCAGCGTGAACCCGAAGTACTGCCTGGGCGAGCTGTGGCTGGGCGAGGTCTACGAGGCGGCCAGCAACACCCCGGAGTCGTGCAAGTACTTCGCGCGCTTTCGCGAGCACTGCCCCGATCGGCCCGACGCCTGGCAGCGCGACGGTAAATGCCTCGCGAATGCGGGCGATCACGAGGGCGCGGCCAAGGCGTTCCAGGTGTGCGTGGACAAGGCCGCCACCGACGATCAGAAAGACCTCTGCAAGTCGCTCAAGGGGCAGCAGGGGAAATGACGGATTACCTCCAGTTCGGGCGCTACCTGCAGCTGCAGCGGGAGCTGCGGGGGTTGTCGCTGGAAGACGTGGCGAAGCAGACGAAGATCCCGCCCACGTTGATAGGCGCCCTGGAGGCGGGGCAGAGCGAGCGCTTCCCCGAGCGGATCTTCGTGCTCAACTACATTCGCAGCTACGCCAGCGCGGTGGGGCTGTCGCCGGACGACGCGGTGAACCGCTTCCACGAGATCCCCGAGTCACCCAAGGCGGAGCACTTCGATCCCGCCGCCCTCGAGGTCGATCGCCGCGCCCGCGCGTCGTCGGCGATGTGGGCGACCATCGCGATCGTGCTGGTCTTGAGCATGCTGCTGGCGCTCAACGCGATGTACGAGCTGTCGATACGGTTCACGCACCGCTGAGCCTTGGGGAGGTAGGGGTCTCCGATCTCGAGCGGCGCCTGAATGGGCTGGCCTCTCCGCGCGCGGGGTAGATCCGCACATGACGTGGTGGAACTCACTGAGGGCGCGTCGGGCGACTCTCCCCCGCGCGAGCAACACTGTTGCTCACGTGAGCAACAGTGTTGCTCCGGCTGGGGAGGCGACCCCGGCCCCACCTGGTCCCGTGAGCATCCTCGCCGCGCCCGGAGA
>VFKJ01000385.1 GCA_009885595.1 Myxococcales bacterium
CAAGCCCTGGCGAAGAACGAGTTGGTTCAAGCGGCTCCAGGCGCAGCTCCACCTCCTCGACGCTTACGTGGAGGGTGGCGACGCGCTTCGCACCTTCGCCGTTCATCTGATCAAGGACGCGCGGGTCTCACGACGCACCTTCACGCCTCGCGCCCTCGCGCAGCGCACGGCCTTCGGTGCAGTCGAAGGCGAAGCCGTCAACGTCGAGGTGAGGTTCGCTCCCAACGTCGCTGACTTCATCCGTGAGCGCAGGTGGCACCCAAGCGAGCAGACCGAGGACCACGCGAACGGGGGACTCACCTGGAGAGGCACCGTCTCCGGGGAGCATGAGTTCATCGGCTGGGTGATGTCCTGGTCTCCGTGGGCCGAGCTCGTCAGCCCGCCCACGTGGCGTCGTGCGCTCCTGGCCCGCGCGCGCGCGCTGACCCGGAGTCATCGACGTGCGAGTTCGCCATCCGCTTCGGCGCGGGGCTGAGCCAGCCACCGATGAGTCGGCAGCTGCGCGCACTCGAGGATGAGCTGAGCGTGAGGTTGTTCGAGCGTTCGGCGAAGGGCATGCGGTTGTCGGGGGCCGGTGAGCGGAGGCTCGAGCAGGCGCGGAGAATCCTGGCGCTGGTCGAGGCGTTGCCGGCGTCGACTCGCGGTTGATGTTGCCTTCAGGGAAGGCGGTCAGGGCTGGGGCGGGCGCGTCGCTCATCGCGCGTTGGCCTCTCGGCACGCCGCTTTCTCATGAATTGACTCGAGCGATGGCCCGGCCGGGTTCCCTTTTCCAGCGCGTCATGGACCATGACCGATCGGTAATGGTCCAGTACGCCTCAGGGAGAGGGACCCGGCGCTCACCTGCTCATCGCCTGATGCACTTGATGAACGACGCCCGCGTTGAGGGGCCTGCACGTTTCGCGCGCCGTCCCGGGAGCTGATTCGCCGCGTCCCTTCCGGCCAGATCAAACAGGTATTGGCTCAACACGCGGCTGACGCGGCATCAACGCGCCATGATCACCACCTCCACCGAACTCCAGGCGATGCGCCGCACCGGAGCACCTTCGCGGCCACGAGGTGCTCACGAAAGTTGGCTAACCCCTCTCCCCAACCCTCTCCCCTTCGGGGGAGAGGGAGAAGGTGGCACCATCAGCCGCATGCTCAAGCCCCGCTACCCGTACTACCTCGCGAACGTGGCCGTCTTCGCGAACGAGGCGCTCGAGGTCACCGACAAGTTCTCCGGCGAGGTCGCCACCCGGGTGGCGCTGGCCGACGCGAAGGCCATCGACGCCGGCATCGCCGCCGCCCACCACGCGCGAGACGCGATGGCGAAGGTCCCTCCGTATCAACGCCGCGACATCCTCATGCACTGCGTGAAGCGCTTCACGGAGCGCGCCGACGAGCTCGCGCTGGCGCTGTGCATCGAAGCGGGAAAGCCCATCCGCGACGCGCGGGGAGAGGTGAGCCGCCTCGTCGATACCTTCCGCGAGGGCGCTGAAGAAGCGACCCGGCTCGGCGGTGAGGTGCTCAACCTCGAGATCTCCGCGCGCGCCCGCGGTTACCGCGGCATGACCAAGCGCGTGCCCATCGGTCCCTGCTCCTTCATCAGCCCCTTCAACTTTCCGCTCAACCTCGCGGCCCACAAGATCGCCCCGGCCATCGCCACCGGCTGTACCTGGGTGCTCAAGCCCGCCAGCGCCACGCCCATCGGCGCCTTGATCATCGGCGAGGTGCTCGCGGAGACCGACCTACCGAAGGGCGCCTTCAGCATCCTCCCCGCGCATCGCGGCGGCGCCGACCTCTTCACCACCGACCCCCGCCTCAAGCTGCTCTCCTTCACCGGCAGCCCGAAGGTGGGCTGGGACCTCAAGGCGAGGGCAGGGGCGAAGAAGGTCGTGCTCGAGCTCGGCGGCAACGCGGCCTGCGTGGTGGATGAAGATCAACGCGCGCGGCTCGACCACGTGGTGTCCCGCCTCGTCACCGGCGCCTTCTACCAATCAGGCCAGAGCTGCATCAGCGTGCAGCGGATCCTCGCGCACGAGGCGATCTACGACGAGCTGAAGGAGCGCCTGGTCATCGCCACCCGCGCGCTCGTCTC
>VFKJ01000014.1 GCA_009885595.1 Myxococcales bacterium
CTCCCCGACCCTCTCCCCCGCAGGGGAGAGGGAGACAGTTGGAGTTAGAGACTTGCGGCGAGCTCGATGAAGAACGTGCGGCCGTACTGCGGCACCTTCGAGAACGCGATCTCGCTCAACACCGGCACCACGTAGCGCTGGTCGAGCAGGTTCTGTACCCCGGCGAAGTAGCGCACCGGCCCGTACTCACCCGACAGCCCGAAGTTGAGCAGGAACGCTTCCCCGATCGAGGTGCCGTCCTGCGCCCGTCGCGCCGACTGGAAGACGCCCTGGCCCGACAGCCGCAGCAGGCCTTCCTTGAGCGGCACCATCGCGCGCAGCGAGGCCACGTGCGCCGGGTAGGCGCCGCCGGTGATCTCCTCGGCGCCCACCAGGGTCGTGAACGAATACGACGCGTCGACCAGGGTGAAGCGGCCGGGCTGCCAGCGCAGCTCGAGCTCCGCGCCGCCGGCCTTGACCAGCGCGTTGGTGTTCGCGAACGAGTAGCACTTCACCGGCTCCGTCATGGTGCCGCACCGGGCCACGTCGAAGTCGTCCTGGGTGAGCACCACGAGGTGATCGATGAGGTTGAAGTAGCCGGCCGCGGTGAGGCGCAGCTCCGGGGTGAAGTCGTGCGAGTGCTCGAGCTCGAAGGTGCTGATCAGCTCGGGGCTGGGCGGGGGGGAGGGCGCGCGCTGGGTGGCGTTCGCGTCAGAGAAGGTCGTCTCGTAGACGTTCGGCGCCCGGAAGGCGCGGCCGGCGACGAGCTTGGTGATGCCGCCCTCGTAGAGCTTCGCCACCACCGCGCCCCGGGGCGAGAGCGCGAACTCCTCGAGATCGAAGTACTTGTCGACGCGCAGACCCGCCTGGATGAACACCCGGTTGAACAGCTGCCACTCGTCGAGGATCGTCCCCGAGAGCAGCACCCGGGTGTGCCGGTCTTCGCTGAAGGTGCCCACCGGCTGCTGCGTCACGAACTGGCCCTGCGCTTCCACGGCGGCGGTGAGCCGGTTCCCGGGGAAGAGGGTGGCCGTCAGGCGCACCTCGCCGCTGAACCAGTCGGCGCCCCCGGTGTCGGTGTCGCGGTAGCGGTTCCCCTCGGCGTCGAGCTGCGCGTAGTAGCCGCGATACCGGCTGGCGTCGTAGCCCGCGCGCGCCGAGAGGGTGACGCGCTCCCACGTCTTCTCCCAGGCCAGCTCCGCGAAGCCGCGCACGTCGGTGTATTCGGAGCCCGGCAGCCCCACGGTGGCGCCCAGCGGCGCGGTGGGGATCTGCTTACGCCGCTGGTTCAACTTGCCGCGCACGGTGAAGCCGTTCCACTCGCCGTGCAGCGCCACGCCGAACGCCCGCTCGCCGTCGAGCCCTTTGACGGTGGTGCCCTCGAGCTCGGTCAGCGGTGCGCCTTCCGCGAGAAAGCCCGCGCCCGTGAGCATCAGCGAGCTGCCCTCGGAACCCAGGCTGCCCATCACCCGGGCCTTCACCCCGTTCTGCCCGCCGGAGCCCACCGTCGCCTCCACGTGGCGCTTCTCCCCGACGCGCGTGCGCGGCACCACGTTGATGACGCCGAAGAAGGCGCCGGTGCCGAAGAGGATGGAGGCGGGGCCGCGCACCACTTCGATGCGATCGACCGCCGAGAGATCCGCCTCGAGATCGCGCGCGGTGAAGGCCTGGCCGGCCCACACGTCGTTGATGGGGTGCCCGTCCCAGAGCACCAGGATGCGGGTGTTCAGATCGCCCGGCGGCTGGAAGCCACGCACGCCCACGTAGGTGTAGATGCGATCGTCCGCGAGGAAGAAGCCGCGCACCGCCTGCAGCGCCTCGGGGAGCGTCTGGTAGCCGAACGCGCGCAATTCCTCGCGGGTGATCACCGTCACCGACGCCGGGGCCTGGTCGACCGAGAGCGCCTGCTTGGACGCCGCGCCGACCTTCGGGGGGGCGTAGCGCAGCTCGGCGGTCACGCGCGTCTCGCTGTCTTCCGCCACCTTCACCTTCTGCTCCAGCGGCGTCACCTCTTCACTGCTCACCTCCACCACGTACTCACCGACCGGCAAGGTCAGCACCGTGGGGGTGAAGCCGTAGTCGCGCCCGTCCACCCGCACCACCGAGTTCTCCCGGTTCGACGTCACCACCACCTTGCCCGTAGGCCGGGGCCGCTCGGGGAGCGCGACCTTCGCCGTCGCCACCACCTCGGCCTTCACGTCGACCAGCAGCTGCTGGGGCAGGTGACCTTGCGCCTGCACCACCAGCAGGTGCTGCCCGGGAGGAAAGGAGAGGGTGGTGGGCACGCGGCCCAGCTCCGGGCCCTCGGCCGACTCGCGAATGACCGCGCCCTCGGGCGTGCCGCTGATGGCGACGCCGCCCACCACGCGTTCGAGCGTGGCGCTGAGCCTGGCGTCACGCCCGCGCACGGCGCTGAGCTTCACGCTGCCCGGCCGGTAGCCCGCGAGCTCGAGCAGGAGCGTGTGCGCTCCCGGGGGCACGGCGATCGTCTGGGGGGTGCGGCCGCGGCTGCCGAGGTCCTTGCGATCGACGTAGAGCTCGGCGCCCGGGGGCGTGGTGGTGATGGTGACCAGCGCCACCTTCGGCGCCAACCTCCCCAGCGCCTGCTTCACGTCGCGGCGATCGCCGTCGGGCAGCGAAGGATCGACGAAGAGATCGTTCCAGTAGCGGTAGGCCTCGTCGAAGCGATCGATCGCCTCGTAGCAGCGCGCGATGTTGAAGAGCACGTTGCGGTTGGGCACCAGCCGGTAGGACAGGAAGTACGAGGCGAGCGCCGCGTCGTAGTCGCGCTTCGCGTACGCCTTGTTCCCCAGGTCGAAGGCGACGTCGGCCTCGTCAGCGGTGTTGTCGGCCCACGCCGGGGCAGCCGCGACCAGCGCGAGCAGAAGAGCGAGGTGACGCACGGCCCCGAGCCTACACTTCACGCCGGGCGCGGCAACGAACTGGCCTGCGTCACCGGCAGTACTTGAGCCACTGCTCCGGCATGGGCGTGCCCATCAGCCGCTCGGCCCCGGCGCGATCGAGCAGGACGAAGGTGAAGTCGCCGGTGAAGCAGCGCTCGCCTTCCTGGCGCAGCTCGACGGTGGCCTTCACCACCCGGCCGCCCGCCTTGGTCACCCGCGCGCGCGCTTCGACCTCGACGCCCACCTTCACGCCGCGGGAGAGGCGCGCTTCGAAGTGGGTGGTGAAGCCGAACTTGCCGGTGACGGCGAGCACCGACCAGGCCGCGGTCTCGTCGGCGAGCGTCGAGATGAGGCCGCCGTGCATCAACCCCAGCGGGCCCTGGTGGTGCTTCTGGGGCACCATGCGGGTGACGAGGTCGTCGCCTTCCACCACGAAGTGAAGATGAAAGCCGGCGGGGTTGTCAGGGCTGCAGCCGAAGCACGGTTGGCCGGGGCCGAACAACGAACCATTGAGGGGGGAGACGGCGGGCGTCATGCGCGGCGCCTCTAGTCTCCGAAGAGGCGGAAAGCACGCCCTCGCGTTAAGGTCGCTTTCGCGCGTGGCCTCCAACATTCCCGATCTGAGCGGCCGGATCATCGGCGAATACGAGATCGTCGCGCGGGTCGGCGTCGGTGGCATGGGAGAGGTGTACGAAGGCCGCCACCCGCTGATCGGCAAGCGCGTCGCGGTGAAGGTGCTGCTGCCCTCGCTGTCCAACGAGCAGGAGTTGGTGGAGCGCTTCCTGTCCGAGGCGCGCGCGGTCAACGAGATCCGCCACCGCGGGATCGTGGACATCTTCAGCTTCGGCCAGCTGCCCGAGGGCTCGCGCTACTTCGTGATGGAGTTCCTCGAGGGCGAGGCCTTCGACAAGATCATCAAGAAGCGCTCGCCCCTGCCGATGGGTGAGGTGCTGGGCTGGGCCGACGAGATGCTCGACGCGCTCGAGGCGGCGCACTCGGCGGGCATCATTCACCGCGACATCAAGCCGTCGAACCTGTTCCTGGTGAACACCGGCCGCGGCCGGCCCTACGTGAAGCTGCTCGACTTCGGCATCGCCAAGCTGGGCGCGATCGCCGGCGAGGCCACCCCGCAGACGCGGGCGTCGGTGATCCTCGGCACGCCCGACTACATCAGCCCCGAGCAGGCGCGCGGCAAGGCCATCAGCCCGCAGACCGATCTCTACGCGCTGGGCTGCGTGCTGTTCGAGATGCTCACCGGCGAGCGCGTCTTCAAGGGCGAGAACACCCTGCAGACCATGTGGATGCACGTGGAGGACAAGCCCGCGGTGCCGTCGTCGATTCGCCCGGACATTCCGCCCGAGCTCGACGAGGTGATCTTGTGGGCGCTGCAGAAGGACTCGGCGAACCGGCCCCCCAGCGCGGCGGTGTTTCGCGACCAGTTGCTGGCCATCAAGCAGCAGCTGGCGCCCACCGGGCAGTTCACGCCGCCGCCTTCGAGCATCAGCGGGGGCCATCGGCCGATCGCGCAGACCCCGCCGCCGTCGGGGCGGAACAAGGTGGTGGGTGGCACGCCCGCTCCGCGTTCGGGAGCGCAGGCGCCGCTGAAGACGCCTTCACCGGCTTCGAAGAGCGGGGGCCAGGCCTCGCTCTCCGGTCGCACGCGCGCGGCCCCGCAGCACGAGCCCGAGGTCACCGCGCCAGGGGTGGCGCCCCAGCACACCCGCCTCTCGCCGCTGACCGCCATGACCGGCGCCTCGCCGCTGGAGAGCCCCTCGCTGCAGCTCAACGTCACCGAGGCGCCGGCCGACGAGGAGCCGGTAGCGCCGAAGTCGAAGCTGCCGATGGTGCTCGCCGCGACGGTGGGCGTGCTGCTGTTGGCGGTGGTCGCCCTCTTCGCCTTCGGGGACAAGCCGGCCGAGCTCGACCCGCAGGTCGATCCGGTCCCGAGAGATCCGGTGGTGAAGGTCGACCCGCCCAGGCCCGATCCGCTGAAGGTGGATCCGCCGAAGACGGATCCGGTGGTCAAGGTCGATCCGCCGAAGACGGATCCGGTGGTGAAGGTCGATCCGCCCAAGACGGATCCGGTGAAGCCCGAGGTGGTCAAGCCGAAGGCCCGCGTCATCACCACTGAGCAGCTCGCGGGCCGCCTCAGGAAGATCGAAGGCCAGCTCGCCTCGAAGGAAGCGGAGACCGGCCAGAAAGACAACGTGCTGCGCCAGTTCATCGACCAGGCCCGCAAGGACATCAAGGCGGCCAAGACCGACTCCGAGCGCAAGGAAGCCTGGTCGTTCCTGGGGGACATCGAGGCGCAGCTCAAGCGCTGATAGAGTGCCGCGGTGCTTCCGTTCCTGTTGATGCAGCTCGCTCTCGGCCAGGCCGAAGTGCGGTCCCCTGTCGCCGTGGTGATGACCAGCAAGCGCCCGGGCGCCGAAGCGGTCGCGCCGAAGATCGCGCAGCGGGTGTTCGATTCCTTCAAGCGCGAGGGGGTCAAGGGGCTGCTCGATGACCAGGGCGCCGCCAGGGAGCTCAAGGACGCCGGCTTCTCCGATCCGAAGTCCTGCCAGGGCACCAAGGCCTGCTTGAGCAAGCTGGCGATCCTCCTGGGGCCGCGCGCGGTGGTGGTGGGCATCGACGTCGGAAAGATCGGCAAGACGCTCGCGATTCACCTCGAGGCCGTGTCCGCCGACAAGGAAGAGTCGCTGGGCACGCTCGACGTCTCTTCTTCACTCAGCGGCTGGAGCGACGCGATGTCGGCGCCCATCGTCGTCTTCGTGCGCGACGTGAAGGCGGGCCTGGAGCTCAAGAAGAAGGTGGATCCCCCGCCGACCACGCCGCCCCTCGAGGTCGCTCGCACCGATGCGCCGACGAAGACGCAGCTGACGCCCACGCCCAGAGAAGACGATCCCGTGAGCGGAATGGTCGAGCAGCAGCCCGGCAAGCCGCCGCGCGTGGCCGCCTGGGTCTTCGCTGGCGGCGCGGCTGCCACCGCGGGCGTCGCCGTCGCCTTTGGCGTGATGTCGGGCAACGCCAAGGCTCAATACGACGCGTCGATCGTCGACCTCGGAGACGGCACCCGGGGCACCAGCCTCCCCGAAGACCAGGCGCGCGCGCTCGCGAACGCCGCCAACACCGACGCCACCGTCGCGCTCACCTCGGCGCTCGTCAGCGCAGGCCTCACCGCGGCCGCCACCCTCTTCTTCCTCAAGGACTGACGAGGGACTGCAGTTCCTGCCAGCGCTCGTAGAGCCGCTCGACTTCCTTCGTCACCCCGTCGAGCTCCGCCGAGAGCGAGGCCACTTCGCCGGCCTTCGTGAACACCGCGGGGTCCGCGAGCTTCGCTTCCAGCGCGCCCTTCTTGTGCTCTGCCGCTTCGATCGCGGCCTCGATGCCGTCGAACTCGCGCTGATCTTTGTACGAGAGCCGGCCCCCCTTCTTCGGCTCGCTCGCAGGCGCAGGCGCGGCCTTCGGCGCGGCGGCGGGTTTGGCCACCTCCATCCACGCGCGCGGGGGCCGCAGCCGCTGGTACATCGACCAGTTGCCCTCGTAGCGGGTGACCTTGCCGTCACCTTCCACCGCGAGCACCGAGGTGGCGACCTTGTCGAGGAAGTAGCGATCGTGAGTGACCACCAGCACCGCGCCGGTGAACTGCACCAGCTGCCGCTCGAGCACGTTCAAGGTGACCAGATCGAGATCGTTGGTGGGCTCGTCGAGCACCAGCACGTTCGCGCCTTCGAGGAAGAGCTTCGCGAGCAGCAGCCGGTTGCGCTCGCCGCCCGAGAGCGCCTTCACCTTCTGCCGCTGCATCAGCACCGGGAAGAGCAGATCTTCCAGGTAGTCGGCCAGCCGCACCTTGTTGCCGCCGAGCTGCACCCACTCGTCGTGCCACGCGTTCTGGGCGACGGTCGCCTCTTCGTCGAGCTTGAGGCGCTGCTGATCGAAGTACGCCACCTTGGTGCGGGGCCCGAGCACCACGCTGCCTGCCGCGGGAGGCAGCTCGCCCAGCAGGGTGCGCAGGAGCGTGGTCTTGCCAGCGCCGTTGGGGCCGACGATGCCCACCCGCTCCCCGGGCTGGATGATGATGTTGACGCCGGTGAACAGCATGCGGCCATCGAAGCCCTGCGCGACCGACTTCGCCTCGATCACCGTCTGCGAGAGCCGCGGCGCGGTGGCCATCTGCAGCTGCGGCACCTTGGGGCGGGTGAAGCCGCGCTCGGCGAGCAGCTTCTGCGCGCGCTCGATGCGGGCCTTGCTCTTGGTGCGCCGCGCCTGTGGTCCGCGTCGCAGCCAGGCGACCTCCTGCGCGATCCACATCTCGCGCTTGTGCTCGGCCACCGAGGCCTGCTCGATGCTGGCGTACTTCTGCTCGAGGTAGGTCTCGTAGTTGCCGGGGTAGCTGATCAGCCCGCCGCCGTTGGCGCTGCCGGGCGGCTCGACCTCGACCATCCGCTCCACCAGGCCGTCGAGGAAGTAGCGATCGTGGGTGACGAGCAAGAGCGCCCCATCGAAGCCGTCGAGCTCGTCTTCCAGCCAGGAGACCGTCTCGGCGTCGAGGTGGTTGGTGGGCTCGTCGAGCATCAGCAGATC
>VFKJ01000481.1 GCA_009885595.1 Myxococcales bacterium
CAGCGCGAGTACTACCTGCGCCAGCAGCTCAAGGCGATCAAGGAAGAGCTCGGCGAGATGGGTGAGGACGAGGAAGAGCTCGATGAGCTCGGGGAGCGCCTGAAGAAGGCCGGCCTGCCCCCCGACGTGGAGAAGATCGCCAACAAAGAGCTCAACCGCCTCAAGACGATCCCCGCGGCCAGCAGCGAGTACACGGTGGCCCGCACCTACCTCGACTGGATCGCGGATCTGCCGTGGAGCAAGCAGACCGAAGACAACCTGGACATCGAGAACGCCCGCAAGCAGCTCGACAACGATCACTACGGCATCCAGACCGTGAAGAAGCGCGTGCTGGAGTACCTCGCCGTGCGCAAGCTCAAGAACGACATGCGCGGCCCCATCCTCTGCCTGTCCGGTCCTCCGGGCGTGGGCAAGACGTCGCTGGGCCAGTCGATCGCGCGCGCCATCGGCCGCAAGTTCGTCCGCCTCTCGCTGGGCGGCGTGCGGGACGAGGCCGAGATCCGCGGCCACCGCCGCACGTACGTGGGCGCCCTGCCCGGCCGCTTCATTCAGCAGATGAAGAAGGCCGGCTCGCGCAACCCGATCATGCTGCTCGACGAAATCGACAAGCTCGGCTCGGACTTCCGTGGCGATCCGTCCGCGGCGCTCCTCGAGGTGCTCGACCCGGAACAGAACAACAGCTTCTCCGATCACTACCTCGACATTCCGTTCGATCTCTCGAAGGTGATGTTCATCGCCACGGCGAACCGGCTGGACACCATCCCCGCTCCGCTGCGTGACCGCATGGAGATCATCGAGATGAGCAGCTACACGTTCATCGAGAAGGACCACATCGCGCGCAACCACCTGATCCCCAAGCAGATCAAGGAGCACGGCATCACGGACGAGCACATCGAGCTGCTCCCCGACGCGCTCGACAAGATCATCAGCGCGTACGCCATCGAGCCCGGGGTTCGCCAGCTCGAGCGGAAGATCGCGGAGATCTGCCGCTCGGTGGCCGTGGGCGTCGCCTCCGGCAAGATGGACAAGCAGACCATCAACGCCACCAGGGTCGAGGAGATCCTGGGCCCCAAGCGTCACGAGCTCAACGTGGCGGAGCGCACCTCGCAGACCGGCGTCAGCGTCGGCCTGTATTACACGGCGCTCGGCTTCGGAGACATCCTCTTCGTGGAGGCCACCAAGATGCCCGGCAAGGGCACCCTCACCCTCACCGGCCAGCTCGGTGACGTGATGAAGGAGTCGGTGAACATCGCCTTCTCCTGGCTGCGCGCCAACGGCGAGCGCATGGGCCTCTCGCCCACGGTCTTCGAGAAGACGGACCTGCACCTGCACTTCCCCGATGGCGCGACCCCGAAGGACGGGCCGTCGGCGGGCGTGGCGATCATCTCGGCGCTCTCGTCGCTCTTCACCGGCATTCCGGTGCGGGCCGACACCGCGATGACCGGAGAGATCACCCTGCGCGGCAACGTCGGCCAGATCGGCGGCGTCCGCGAGAAGGTGCTCGGCGCTCACCGCGCGGGCATCAAGCGGGTGCTCCTGCCCGAGAAGAACAAGAAGGACCTCGTCGACGTGCCCGACGTGGTTCGCAACGCGCTCGAGTTCCACTTCGTGCCCCACATCGACGACGCCCTGAAGCTGAACCTCGAGCGCTCGCCGTTCGTCGTGGTGCCGCCGGTGGTCGAAGAGCCGAAGGCCGAAATCCGCGCCTGACTTTCTCGCGCCCTCTCCTCCCACGGAGGAGAGGGTTGGGGAGAGGAGGCGAGCACGGGTGTACTGCCGGTCGGCGGAGCCTTTCGGGGTTCGACCCCTCTCCCCGACCCTCTCCCCCTCAGGGGAGAGGGAGACCAGTTCGGAAGAACTCGATGGTCCGGGGCAGCCCCACCTCGAGGCTCACCTTCGGCTCCCAGCCCAGCAGCGTCTTCGCGCGGGTGATGTCGGGCTTGCGCTGCTTCGGGTCGCCCGCGGGCAGGGGGCGGTAGACGAGCTCTCCGGGCGCGCCCATCGCCTGCTTCACCGCCTCGGCGAGCTCACGAATCGTCTGCTCGCGGGGGTTGCCGATGTTGACGGGATCCAGCTGATCCGAGAGCGCGAGCCGGACGATGCCTTCGATCAGATCGTCGACGTAACAGAAGCTGCGCGTCTGCGAGCCGTCGCCATAGAGGGTGAAGTCTTCCCCCCGCAGCGCCTGCCCCACCAACTGCGGAATCACCCGGCCGTCGTCGAGCCGCATGCGCGGCCCGTAGGTGTTGAAGATGCGCACGATGCGGGTGCTGACCCCGCGCCGCCGGCGGAAGGCCTGCACCAGCGCCTCTCCATAGCGCTTGGCCTCGTCGTACACCGCGCGCGGGCCGGTGGAGTCGACGTTGCCGAAGTAGGTCTCGACCTGGGGGTGAACCAGGGGGTCGCCGTAGATCTCCGAGGTGGAGGCCTGCAGCATCACCGCCGTCTTCCGCTCCGCCAGCTCGAGGGCGTGCTGCGTGCCCAGGCTTCCCACGCGCATGATCTCCAGCCACAGCGTCTCGAAGTCCTTGGGCGAGGCGGGCGAGGCGAGATTGAACACGTAGTCGATCGGCCCCTCGAGGTTCAGCGGCAGGCAGACGTCGTGCTGGAGCAGATCGAAGCGGGCGTCGCGCTTGAGCCCCTCGAGGTTCTTCAGGTTGCCGGTGACGAGGTTGTCGACCGCGATGACCGATTCCGCCCCGTCAGCGAGCAGGCGCTCGACCAGGTGGGAGCCCAGAAACCCAGCACCGCCCAGCACCACTGCACGCTTTCCGCGAATGGAGTTCACGACCCCGCGTGTATCAGATGCCGTCGAAGCGCTGCTGTCCGGGGAGCTCTTCTTTGTGCTTCTCGAGGATGAGATCGATCCCCTGGCGGATGTACTCTGCCACCGGAACCTTGGTCTTCTGGTTGAGCTCCTTGAGCAGCTCGTTCTGCTCGGGCGTGATGTAGATCGTCGTGCTGATCTTCTTGCGCGCCATGGACGTATGTGACGCTATGTCGACTCAGGCCGAGGGCAAAATAATGACCTTGATGAACCCTTTCCGGATGTCCCTGCTGGGCGCGGCGCTGGCGCTGGTCGGCTGCGCCACCACCGACTCCGGGGAGAAGAAAGACGGCGTGGACACCGCCGGTGGCGAGCAGGTGGCCGAGAACGTCCGCCAGAAGCAGGCCGGCAACGAGAAGGTCACCGAGTTCGACCTCAACAAGGACAAGAAGTCCGACGTGTGGACCTACACGGTCACGGCGAAGAACGCCGAGGGCAAGGACATCGAGCGGCTCGCCCGCAAGGACCTCGACATCAACTGGGACGGCAAGGTCGACATCGCCCGCCAGTACGACGAGAAGGAGCAGATCAGCCGCGAGGCGCTCGATCTCGACTTCGACGGCAAGGTCGACGAGGTGATCTTCTACGAGAAGGGCCTGGTCGTTCGCAAAGAGCGCGACCTCTCCTCGGCCGGCAAGGCCTCGCTGTGGCTCTTCTACGAGAAGGGCCTGGTCGTCCGCAAAGAGCGCGACACCAACGGCGATGGGAAGGTCGACTACTGGGAGTATTGGGAGAACAACCAGGTCGATCGCATCGGCGAGGATCTCGACGGCGACGGCAACGTCGACAAGTGGACGAAGAACCCCGACAACGAGGGCTGATTCGTCAGCTCAGTTGGCGGTGGTGACGATGGCGTTCATCGCCGTCTCACGGCGGAAGTCGTCCATGTAGCGCGACGCCGCGTCCTTGG
>VFKJ01000389.1 GCA_009885595.1 Myxococcales bacterium
ATTGGTCCATCGCCTTCGGGTCACCCTTCTTCACCTGCTCGAGGAGTTGGGCGTCGGTCACTTCAACCATGGGTCACCCATATAGCGGCCCGGGCGGCCCGTCACTGCGAGATGCCCCATTGGGCCAGCATCCAGGAGAGGATCCGGGCGTCGTCTTGGGCCACGTCGCCCAGCGCGGTGCGCCCGCCGTGCCCCGCCGGCTCCATCGACATCCACAACAACACCGGATGGTTGTCCGTCTTGAGGGCCCGCAACCGCTGCACCCACTTGGCGGGCTCGTGGAAGAGCACCTGGGTGTCGTTGTACGCGCTGCGCACGAGCATCGAGGGGTAGGCCTGCGCGCGCACGTTGTCGTAAGGGCTGTAAGCGCGGAGCCAACCGAACTGCTCCGGGTCGCGGGGGTCGCCCCACTCCTCGAACTCGCCCACCGTGAGCGGCAGCGAGGTGTCGAGCATGGTGGTGATCGCATCCACGAAGGGCACCTCGACCAGGGCCGCGTGAAAGAGCTCGGGGCGCAGGTTGAGGACGCCGCCCATCAGCAGTCCACCCGCGCTGCCGCCGGTGATGATCAGCCGTCGGGAGTTGGTGTGCCGCTCCCGGATGAGGAACTCGGCGCAGGCGATGAAGTCGGTGAAGGTGTTGAGCTTGTGGGAGAGCCTGCCGTCGTCGTGCCACGCGTCGCCAAACTCTCCCCCGCCCCGCACGTGCGCGGTCGCGAGCACCACGCCCCGTTCCAGCAGCGAGAGGGAGAGACCGCTGAAGCCCGGCTCGAGCGGCTCGCCGTAGGCGCCGTAGGCCTCCAGCAGCAGCGGGGCCTCGGGCGCCGTGCCCTTCTTCCGCGCCAGCGTGATGGGAATGAGCGTGCCGTCCTTCGCCGTGGCGGTCAGGCGCAGCACCTCGAAGCGCGTCGAGTCGAAGCCGGTGACAGGGTATTCCCAGCGCTTCTTCGTCACTCCGGTGGCGAGGTCGCGCTCGAAGACCGCGGGCGGCTGGGCGGGTGACTCGAGCGCGTAGAGGAAGCGGGTGGTGTCGAAGCGTTCCTGGTGCACCGCGGAGAAGAAGCCCTGCTGTCCGCTGAGGTCCTGCGACTTGCCCGTCGCCCACTCCACCGCCCGGGGCCGCGTCTGGCCGTTCACGCGCTCCCAGACCACCAGGTACCTGGCGAACACCGACACGTCCTCGATGGGCACTCCCGCCCGGCGCGGCACCACCTCGGTGCGCTTGCCCTTGCGCGCATTCTTCATCGGCACGGTGAAGACGCGCCCCTCGGCGCCCTGATCCTGCGAGCTCACCACGAAGTCCTCGCCGCGCTCGGAGAGCGAGCTGCGTTGATCCTGCACCCGCGGGAGCACCACCTCGAAGCGTGCCTTCGGGGTGCGCGCGTCGAGCACCGCGGTCTCGTTGGTGGTGAGGCTGCCGGACTCGCGCAAGAGAAACCGGCGGCGCCCGTCGGAGCGGCTCACGGCGACGTCGAAGTGTTCATCGGGCTCGTCGAACACCAACACGCCCGCGTCGGCGCCGGGGTCGAGCCGGTAGAGCTTGTCGCTGCGGCTGGCGTCGTTCTCGGTGGTGAAGAAGAGCGTCTGACCGTCAGCGGCCCACGCGAACGAGGCCACGTGCTCGAGCGTGAACGGCCACTGCGTGCCGCCGTCGAGCTCGCTCACGTGCAGCGCGAAGTTGCGCGAGCCTGTGGTGTCGATCGCCCACGCCAGCCGCGCGCCGTCGTCGGTGACCTCGGAGTCCAGCAGGCTCACGTAGCTGGCGTCGGGGGCCAGCGTGTTGAGGTCGAGCAGCAGCGCCTCGGCACCACCGTCCAGCGGGCGGCGCAGCAGCCTGGGGAAGCGCTCGGTGAGGTCGGTGCGGTGCCAGTATTCGAAGGCACCGAGCTGCACCGGGAAGTCGTCCACCATGCGGGGGCGGCGCGCGAGCAACTCGGCCTCGAGCTGGGTGCGCAGGTGCGCTTGCGGCGCGAGCATCGCGTCGGTGTAGGCGTTCTCTGCCTGCAGGTGAGCTTCCAGCTCGGGGCGGTGCTTCTCCTTCATCCACGCGTACTCGTCGACCCGGGTCTGCCCGTGCAGCACCGAGGTGACCGGAGTGCGCCGCGCGATCGGCGGCCAGGGACCTGCATCTGGAATTCCCGCATCGGTCGCCGGGGGCCGGGCGCAGGCCGTCAGCAGCAGCGTGAGAAAGAAGAGCCGCGGGAGCCAGTTCACTGGCGGGTCGCGTCGAACTTGAACCAGTACTTGCACACGCACTCGTCGGGCTGCCGCGCCTCGTAGTTGATCGACATCGATCCGCTGAAGGTCGAGGCGCTGGTGGTGACGGTGTCGACGTGCAGGTTGACGGTGTCGAGCAGGCAGTCGCGCCCGCGCAGCACCGCCTCGAAGTTCGTGAGGGTCCCGTCGAGCGTCATCTCTTCCACGCTGAAGCGGTAGGTGCCGACCAGCCGCAGCTCGGGCTTCGCCAGCGAGAGGGTGACCAGGTTGCCCTCGGTGCGCAGGGTGGCCGTGCCGATCGCGCCGGTGCCGTCGAGCGCGCAGTCGTCGCGGAGAATCTCCGTGGGCAGGAAGGCGTACGCCCCGTCGTCCAGGGTGTGCACCCGGCACCCGGACAGCACCAACACGGCGGAGAACCAGAAGAGCCTCACGAGGACGGCGACTGTACCGTGCCAGGCCCCGGCGCCCTGCGGAGAATTCTCCGCATCTTCTGCGGAGAACTCTCTTTACTTCTCCGCATGCGGTGCGGAGAATATGGCGTGTTCATCTGGCAACGGCCCGCCTGGCCGCAGTTCAGCTGGTCTGCCGCGGCGCTGCTCCCGCGGCTGAGCGCTGCGCGTCTTCGACAGGGGAGGCTGCTGGGCGAGCTCGAGGCCACCGGCTTCGAGCTCCAGCAGGAAGCTGAGTTCGCCAGCTCAGTGGTCGACGTGCTCAGCACCAGCGCCATCGAGGGTGAGGCCCTGGCGCCAGCGAGCGTTCGATCGTCAGTCGCCCACCGACTGGGCCTGGTGCGGGCGAGCGTGAGAGATCGGCAGGTGGACGCGATCGTCGACGTGGTGCTCGACGCCACCCAAAACGCCAGCAAGCCCCTGACCCGGGCGCGCCTGCTCGGCTGGCACCAGACGCTCTACCCCACCGGCCGCTCGAACCTGCAGCGCATCGCGGTCGGCCGTTACCGCGACGACGCTGCCGGCGCGATGCAGGTCGTCTCCGGAGTGCTCAGCCACCGCCCCGTCGTGCACTTCGAGGCGCCGCCGGCCCCCCGGGTCGCCGGCGAAGTGAAGGCGCTCCTCGAGTGGGTGGGCGGACCCGCGCGCAAGCTCGACGGCCTGGTAGCCAGCGGCCTCGCCCACCTCTGGTTCATCACCATCCACCCGTTCGACGACGGCAACGGCCGACTGGCCCGCGCCCTGGCGGATCTGGTGCTCGCGCGGGCGGATGGGCTCACCCACCGCTTCTGGAGCATGTCCGCGCAGATCGAGCGCGAGCGCGCCGACTATTACCGCGAGCTCGAGCGCGCCCAGCGCGGCGGGCTGGAGGTGACGACCTGGCTGGAGTGGTTCATCGGGTGCTTCGAGCGCTCGGTAGGCCTCGCCTCCTCGACCCTGTCCCGCGTGCGAATGAAGAGCGCGTTCTGGCGCGCCATGGCCTCGTCGCAGCCTCTGTCGGAGCGGCAGCAGAAGATGCTGCGCCAGCTCCTCGAGCAGGACGAGCTGACGCTGACGGTCAAGCAGTGGGCGGCGGTGTGTCGCTGCTCCGTCGACACCGCCCAGCGAGACGTCGCCGACCTGGTCGCCCGCGGGGTGCTCACCCGGAACGAAGGTGGGAGCCTCAAGACGAGCTACCGCTTCAGCTGGAGCCCTGAGTAATTGCAGCCGCTCGACGCGGCGCGTAAGACCTCGTCGCCCATGGCCCCCCAGTACAAGAACCCCACGCCCACGGTGGACTGCATCGTTCAGCTCTCGGGCGAACGCATCGTGCTCATCAAGCGGAGCAACGAGCCCATCGGCTGGGCGCTGCCCGGCGGCTTCGTGGACGAGGGCGAGCCGCTGCACGCCGCCTGCATCCGCGAGGTGCGCGAGGAGACCGGGCTCGAGGTCGATCTGACGGAGCAGTTCTTCACCTACTCCGATCCTTCGCGCGATCCGCGCAAGCACACCATCAGCACCGTCTACATCGGCTGGGCGCAGGGCGATCCGAAGGGCAGCGACGACGCCGCGGAAGCCAAGGCGTTCCTCATCGATGCCATTCCCCTCAACGAGCTCGTCTTCGATCACGCCACCATCGTGAGCGACTACCTGACCTACAAGCGCACCGGGAAACGCAGGAAGATCTGAGCCGTTCGCCGTGGACACTCCGAACTCGAGACGTGCAGCAGCGCTCAAGCGATTGAGCGAAGAGGCCTTCGACCTGGTCGTGGTCGGCGGCGGCATCACCGGCACCGGCATCGCCCGCGACGCGGCGCTGCGGGGCCTCAAGGTCGCGCTGGTCGAGAAGCTCGACTTCGGCGCGGGCACCTCGTCGAAGAGCTCCAAGCTCATTCACGGCGGGCTGCGCTACCTCGAGCAGGGCGAGCTGGGCCTGGTGTTCGAGTCGGTCAACGAGCGGAAGCGGCTGATGAAGCTGGCGCGGCACCTGGTGCGGCCGCTGCCCTTCCTGGTGACGAACTTCAAGGGAGACAGGCGCTGGCTCTCGACGCTCGCGCTCGGCCTGTGGATCTACGACGCGCTGTGTTTCTTCGGGAACTACAAGAACCACGTCACCTACGGGCCGAAGAAGACCCTCGAGCTCGAGCCGCAGCTGCGCAGCAACGGGCTCAACGGCGGCATCCTCTATTACGACTGCGTCACCGACGACGCGCGGCTGACCCTGGAATGCGCGCTCGACGCGCAGTCCCTGGGCGCGGTGGTGCTCAACCACGCGAAGGCCGGGAAGCTGCTGCGCGACCCGAGCCAGAAGATCTGCGGGGTGGTGGTGCACGACCTCGAGGGCGGGGGCACCTGCGAGGCGAAGGCCAGGGTGGTGATCAACGCCACCGGGCCGTGGAGCGACGAGGTGCGGGCGCTGGCGGGTGAGCCGGCCATCTTGAAGCCCACCAAGGGCATCCACGTGGTGATCGACTCCACCCGGCTGCCGGTGAAGCACGCGCTGATGATGAGCTCGCCGCGCGACAAGCGGGCGGTGTTCTGCATTCCGTGGGGGCTGGGGCGCACCGTGGTCGGCACCACCGACACGTTCTTCGACGGCTCTCCAGACTCGCTGCAGCCGACGAAACAAGACGTCGAGTACCTGCTGGAGACGGCCAACTCGTATTTCCCGGCCGCGGAGCTGGTGAGCGACGACGTGCTGGCGACCTGGTCGGGGCTGCGGCCGCTGCTCAAGCCCGAGGACGAGAGCGAGGGTGCGTCGGCGGTCTCTCGCGAGCACGAGATCTACGACTCGCCGGGGTTCGTGACGATCGCGGGTGGCAAGCTGACGACCTTCCGGAAGATGGCGGCCGAGGTGGTGGATCACGCCATCAAGCAGCTGGGGGTGACCACGAAGTCCACCACCGAGACCCGGCCGCTGCCCGGCGCGCAGGGGTTGGAAGCATCGGACGAGGCGCTGGAGACGTTGATCGGGGCGCTGGAGACGCCGGGCCTGCCCGAGGGTGCGCCCCGCTATCTGGCGGGCGAATACGGGGTGCGGGCGCCCACGGTGATCGCGCGCGGCAAGGCTGATCCGTCGGCGTTCGAGCGGCTGGACCCCGAGCTGCCGTCGATCTTCGCGCAGGTGGATGAAGCGGTGGACGTCGAGCTGGCGCGCACGCTGGACGACGTGATCTCCAGGCGCATTCCCCTGGTGCTGCGGGCCAGAGATCAGGGCCTGGGCATCGCTGAGAAGGTCGCCGCGCGGTTGGCGACCAAGCTGGGCTGGACGGCTGAGCGCACCCAGGCCGAGCTGGAGCAGTACCGCGCGGTGGTCGCGCAGACCCGGACCTTCAGGAGCTGAAAGTCAGATGAACAATCAAACCAACGTCTCCCTCTCCCCCGCGGGGGAGAGGGTCGGGGAGAGGGCTTTCCTGCTTCTCTGGCTGCTTTCCTTCGTCGCCTGCGCTCCGCCGCCGGTCGTGGCCCTCGAAGACGCGAAGTACGCCGCCTCACTCGGAGTCGACCTCGGGTCCTCCACCAAGGTCGCCGGCATGTACATCCGCGACCTCACCGTGGGCAGCGGCGCCGAAGCCGTCTCCGGCTCGCTCGTCACCATGCGCTACACCGGCTGGATCTCGAGCGGCGAGCAGTTCGATTCCAACCAGGCCACCGGTTTTCGGTTCCGGCTCGGCTCAGGCCAGGTGATCCAGGGCTGGGACGTCGGCGTGCGCGGCATGCTCGTCGGCGGTGAGCGCCAGCTGATCATCCCGCCGTCGATGGGCTACGGCGAAGAGGGAACGCAGGGCATTCCCGGCAACAGCATCCTCGTGTTCAACGTGACGATGATGAGCACGCCGTAGAAGAAGAAGGGTACGCCCTCTCCCCGACCCTCTCCCCCGCAGGGGAGAGGGAGGCAGGAGGCAGTTACAGCCCGCAGCCGAACTCGGTGGTGAGCTTGTAGACCGACCCGCGCGGGGGCACGCACACCGCGGTCTCGATGCAGAACGAGCGTGAACCCGTCACCGCGTCCTTGCAGAACGAGCGCACCTCGCCGATGGGCGCAGTCCCGTTCGGGCACTGCACCGCCCCCGACTTCGCGTCGCACCGGCAGGCCTTGAGCAGCCCACCGTCCTGCTGCCGCAGCTGGGGATCCGGCTCGCACACCCCGGCATCGCCGACGCCGCCGTCCATCAGCACGCTGCAGTCCGCGTTCGTGTTGCAGTACCCCACGCCCTGCGACGGGTTGGGCTGCGGCCGCACGAAGCTCGCCGTGTAGTTGGTCGGGCAGGCGATCTGCGTCTTGGGCGTCGCGCCGTAGCGCAGGCTCACGGTGCCGACGTCGTTGACCGACGGCATCATGCACACCGCGATGCCCGCCGCCATGCCGCGATCACCCGCGTACTGGCAGCTCGGCTTGAGCGCGCTGCAGTTGGGGCTGTTCGAGCCGTTGGTGCAGCCCGCCCAGGTGGCGGCCGTCAACGCCGCGCACTGCTGATCGGCCATCGCCTGGGTCGCCGAATCGACGCCCATGCTGAAGTCCGTGCCCGCGCCGCACTCGGTGCAGAACGGCGGCTTGGGCGCGGCGTAACAACCCGCGGGGTCCTGCTGCGCCAGCGGCGGGCAGGGATCGGGGGTGTTGTCGAAGTTCTTGTCGTCGCCGCAGCAGTACTGCCCCTGCGCGCACGCGATGCCCGCGCCGCCTTGCTGGGCGCAGGTCTCGAGCCGGCAGAAGTTCACCCCTGCGTCATTGGTGCAGGCGAACGGAGGACGGCAGTCCTTGAACGGGTTGCCGGAGATGGGATCTGAGCCCGTGCGGCAGTCGGTGCGGCAGACGAAGGCGCCACGGTCGCAGTAGCCGAGGTACGGGCCTGCATCCATCAGCTCCGGGCACTCCGCGTTGTCCATGCAGGCGCCGTTCGCGCGGCAGCGCTTGGGCGACTCGGTGCCGTCGGGGAGCAGCTCGCCGTCGCACTTGAGGTTGGGGCCGCCGAACGGGTTGTTGCCCGACGACTGGCAGTCGGTGTTGTCGGCGCACGGGGGCTTGCAGCGGCCCGAGCCGTAATAGAGCGAGTCGGGGTTCAGGTTCGCCGAGTCGACCCAGCAGACGTCCCCGGGCTTGCAGCCAGGAGCGATGTTGTCCTTGATGTTGAAGTCCCACCGGCAACGCGCCACGCACACGCCGCCGCAGCTGCCGACGCCCGCGTCCGGCCGGTTGACGCTGCACACCGCGCCCGAGGGGCAGTCCTTGTCGACGTTGCAGCCGACGTCGGTGCAGCTGTTCGACTGCGGGCGGCAGAAGCCGGTGCCGTCGTCGATGGTGCCGCAAGCGCACTGCCCCACCCGCTGGTAGCTGCAGTACCTGGTGCCCGTCATGTCGTTGGGGAGCGCCTTGCAGCGACCCGCGCCGATGCCGTCCGGCGGGCCGAAGATCACCACGTCAGAGCCGCACTCGCTGTCCGCCTTGCACTCCTCGCAGGGCCCCTTGCGCAGGCGGCAGGTGCCACCACCACCGTCAGTGGTGTCACAGGTGCACTGCTGGCCGTAGCGGTAGCAGCGGTCCTGCGAGTCGAGCGACTGACACTGGAAGTCCTGGCTGCAGGTCTGGCCTCTCACGCACTCGCCGGTGAGGGTGTCGCAGATGTTCCCCGGGCCGCACTCGAAGTCGTTCTTGCAGGGCGGCGGGCCGGCATCGACGCCGCCGTCGGGGTCCACCGGCACCGTCGCGACGCAGGCGCCCTCGGTGCAGACCTGATCGGTTGCACACGACGCGCAGGTGTCGCCCGCGAGGCCACACTGGGTGTCGGTGTTGTCCTTCACGCACTCGTTCTTGTCGGTGCAGCAGCCGGAGCAGGTGTCGGCGGCGCACTTCTTCTGGCAGCCGGGCGTCAGCGCGATGAGCAGGCCAACGAGCCCGCCGAACATCGCGAAGCGGAAGTGTCTGGAAATCATGGGTGAAGCCTTAGCCGAAATCGGGGGAACGCAACACCACGCGTGTCAGGGCCCGAGGCCCACCCACACCTCGCCGTCTTCGGCGAATTCCTTCTTCCAGATCGGCACGTCTTCCTTGAGCCTTTCGATCACGTACTCGCACGCGCGGAAGGCTTCCTTGCGGTGCGGCGCGGAGACGGCGATCACCACCGCGAGCTCTCCGGGCGTGAGCGTGCCGAGGCGGTGCAGCACGGCGACCTCGGTGCCCGGCCACTTTTCCCGCGCTTCTTCGCCGATGCGCGCGAGCTTCTTCTGCGCCATCGGCGCGTAGGCCTCGTACTCGAGCCTCGTGACCTTCTTGCCGTGGCTCTGATCGCGCACCGCGCCGGTGAAGGTGACCAGCCCGCCGCGCGCGTAGCCAGAGACCGCGTCGACGACCTCCTGCAGCGAGAGCGGGGCGCCCTGGAGGCGGTAGAGGCCGCCGCTGCCACCGGCGACGGGCGGAATGAGCGCGACCTCGGCGCCCTCGG
Source organism: Myxococcales bacterium (assembly GCA_009885595.1). Taxonomy (GTDB): domain Bacteria; phylum Myxococcota; class Myxococcia; order Myxococcales; family Myxococcaceae; genus Archangium_A. Next base: position 9,085 of record VFKJ01000389.1, read on the forward strand.
GGATCACCTCGTCGGGGCCGGCGAACTCTTCGGCGACCGCGATGCGGAGCTTGGGCAGGAGTGGCGCAAGCTCGGGGATCTTCGCCAGGAGCGCACTCGTCAGCTCAAAGACCTTGCTGCCCGCAGGGAGCTCGAGCTCGAGGGTGGTGCGCTTGGCGCGTTCCCGGGCGGCGGCGAAGAAGCGGATGGTGACTTTCATGGTCAGCCCTCTCCCCGACCCTCTCCCCCGCGGGGGAGAGGGAGACAGTCAGGTTCGTTTGCGCGCGACGAAGATGCGCATGGTGAGTCCTCAGATGCCGTAGAGCGCGCCGTATTTCATCTTCAAATACGAGATGAAGTCGTCATCGGTCAGGCCCGTGCCGGTGATCCGGGTGACGAGCGCCTCGGCGTCGAGCCGATACCCCTCGCGGTGCACCTTCTCGCGCAGCCAGTTCTTCACCGGCGCCAGCTCGCCCTGGGCGATGGACACTTCCAACCCGCGGATGTCGCGGTTCATCGCCTTCCACAGCGACGCCGCGTAGAGGTTGCCGAGCGCGTAGGTGGGGAAGTAGCCGAACTCGCCGAAGGCCCAGTGAATGTCCTGCAGCACGCCCTGGTTCACGTTGGGCACCTCGAGCTGCAGCAGGTCCTTCGTCTTCTGGTTCCACGCGGCCTCGAGGTCGGCCGCCTGCAGGTTCCCGCGAATGAGCTCCAGCTCGAGCTCGTAGCGAAGGACGATGTGCAGGTTGTAGGTGACCTCGTCGGCCTCGACGCGAATGAGGCTGCGCTCGACCCGGTTCACCTCGCGCAGGAAGTCGGCCAGCGGCACGCCCTCGAGCTGGTCGGGGAACGTGCCCTGGTAGCGCGAATAGAAGTACGACCAGAACGGCTGGCTGCGCCCCACGATGTTCTCCCACAGCCGCGACTGCGACTCGTGGAGCCCCATCGACGGCGCCTGCGCCAGGGTGGTGCGCTCATGCTCGGGCGCGAAGCCCTGCTCGTAGAGGCCGTGGCCGCCCTCGTGAATGGTGCTGAAGACGCTCGAGAGCGGCAGGTGCGGAAACACCCGGGTGGTGAGCCTCACGTCGTACAGGCCGGTGCCGCCGGTGAACGGGTGGGTGCTGCGATCCTGCCGGCCGGCCTCGAGGTCGAAGCCCATCGCCTCGAGCAGGTGCATGGTGAACTGCCACTGCTGCCCGGTGTCGAAGGTCTTCCCCTCGAAGAGGCGCCTGGGGGGCGGCCGGGCGTCGATCGCCTGCACCAGCGGCACCAGCTTGGTGCGCAGGTCGGAGAGCACCGGAGAGAGCCGCTTCACCCGCATGCCCGGCTCGTAGTTTTCGAGCAGCGCGTCGTAGCGCTCGCCGTCGTGACCCCAGGCGTCGGCCATCTCGCGGCGCAGCTCGAGCAGCTTCTGCACGTGCGGTTGAAAGCGCTTGAAGTCCTTCTCGTCGCGGGCCTCGCGCCAGGCCGAGAGCGCGCGCGACTGGGCCTCGGCGAGCGCCTTCACCAGGGCCGCGGGCACCTTCAGTGCGCGTGAGCGCTCCTGGGTGAGCACGCGCACCATCGCCACCTCATCGGGCGTGGCCGGCTTCGCGTCGGCGAGCCAGTCACCCAGGCGGGGATCGACGAGCCGCTCGTGGTGGAGCGCCTGCATGGTGCCCAGCTGCGCGGCGCGGCCGGCCTCCGCCTTCTTCGGCAGGTAGGTCTCCTGATCCCACGAGGCGAGGCCGATCACTCCGGAGAGATCGCGGAGTTCCTGCATGCGCGCGAAGAGGTTCTCGTTCATCCGCGATGACATAGCAGGTGCAGCCGAGCGTCAGCGCAGCGGCTCGAGGTCTTCGGTCAGCCGAGAGGCGGCGAGGGCGCGGATCTTCGGCCCGAGCGGAAAAGACTCGCGGCCCGCGTGCACCACCGTGAGCTGTTCGAGGTCGAGCGACTGCAGCGCGCTGCGCATGCTGGGCGTCACCGTGGGGCTGGCCGTTCGCTTGAACTCGAAGCCGAGCCGGCGCTTGCCGTCGGCCACGAAGAGGTCGAGCTCGGCGCCCTGGTGGGTCGCCCAGAAGTGGCACTGTCGCGGGCTCGCCCCCAGTTGCTGGGTGACCTGTTGAAGCAAGAAGCCTTCCCACGAAGCGCCAGATCGGGGGCTCTGGTCGAGGTGCACGGGCGTCCTGATGCCGAGCAGCGCGTGCA
>VFKJ01000367.1 GCA_009885595.1 Myxococcales bacterium
CTTCGTCATCGACCAGGGCGACGTGCTGCTGCGCGCCGCGCGCGGACGGCCCGCCGTCCTCACCGCGGGACGCCTCGAGCTGATCAACCCCGGGCAGCACCACTTGCACCGTGGTGCCCACCTGGGGCTTGCTCTCGAGGTTGACGGTCCCGCCGTGGGCCTTGACGATGGCGTGCACCATCGAGAGCCCCAGCCCCGTGCCCTTGCCCACGGGCTTGGTGGTGAAGAAGGGCTCGAAGGCGCGGGCCAGCACCTCGGGGGTCATGCCTTCCCCCTGGTCCTTGACCTCGAGCACCGCCCGGGGCGGCGTCCCCGGCTGGGTGGAGAGCGAGAGGTCGACCGTGCCCCCGGTCGGCATCGCCTGCGCGGCGTTGTTCACCAGGTTGACCAGCACCTGCTGCAGCTGGACGGGGTCGGCGAGCACCGGGGGCGCGCGGGGATCGAGCGAGAGCCGCAGCCCGATGGTGCTGGGAATGGTGGAGCGGATCATTCCCATCGAGTCTTCGATGATGCGCTGGAGACGGTGCACCTGCCGTTCCTCCACGCGCGCGCGGCCGAACACCAGCAGCTGGCGCACGATGTCCCGCCCGCGAATGGCCGACTCGGTGGCGGCGGTGAGGTCCAGGTTGTCGGCCAGCGCGGGCTCCAGCCGGGCCAATTCGAGGTGCGCGAGGATCGCCGCCAGCACGTTGTTGAAGTCGTGGGCGATGCCGCTGGCGAGGGTGCCCACCGCCTGCAGCTTCTGCGACTGCTGCAGCTGGGCGACCAGCTCACCGCGCGCGCGCTCGGCCCGCACCCGCTCTCCGTCGTCGAACAGGTAGCCGTGGAAGTGCGTCACCTCGCCCGCCGCGTCGCGGATGACGTGGGTGAAGTCGAAGACGTCGCGCACCTGCTGCAGGCCATCGACCATGCGGTACTGCTGCGCGAAGTAGTTGGCGCCCCGCGCGATGGCGTCGGCCACCTCGGCGCCCACCCGCACCAGGTCTTCTTGCAGCACCCTGGGCGCGTAGGGCTTGTCCAGCAGTTGCTCGAGGGAGAAGCCGAAGGCCTTGGTGACGTTGGGCGAGACGAACTCGACCGGCCACCCCGGCTCGTTGCGCCAGCGGAAGACGACCACCGGCCCCGCGTTGAACAGCTCGCCCAGCATCAGCGCTTCGCTGAGGGCCTCGTCACGCTCGAGGGCGACGGCCAGGAAGGTGGCGACCAGCGAGAGGGTCTCTTCCTGCTCGAGCCCGTCGCAGACGAGGGTGACCTGCTCGGCGCCCGCGGAGAGCGGCACCGCGCAGAAGCGCAGGCCGGGCCCGGCGGCGTGGGGAGGGGTGGGCCAGTGGCCGTCCACCGCGCCCGAGCCGCGGGGCGCGAAGGCGGTGAGCGCGGCCAGCGCCTCGACCGACAGCCCCCGGGCCGCCTGCACCCGCACCCGGTGCGGCGGCTGGCACTGCTGAACGAAGAGGGCCGCGCGCTCGACCTGCTCGAGGGCGGCGAGGTGGGAGACGGCGCGGGCGAGCAGATCTCGGGCGTCCGTCACGCGACGGCCGTCGGCGAACAGTTGCTTGAGTACCTGCGCAGTCGCTTGCACCAGCGCCCCCCGGGCGCGGTCATCATGCAACCGGGCTCAGCCGGGGAACAGGGCTGATTGTGCAGGACGGGCGATCTGCTTCAGGTGCTCCCCAGGCCTCAGAAGCCAAACCAGCTGGCCACCCTGCGGGCCGACTTGCTGACGGCGGCCGTCGCGTCGTGGAGGTCGAGCTTGCCGTCGTTGTTCACGTCGGCGGCGTTCTTGGCCATCTCGCCAATCTGCCTGACGTCGACCTCGACGGTGACGCCGGCGCCGGCGCCGAGCCCCAGGGCCGCGCCCACGCTGCCGCCAATCTTGAACTTGCCGTCCTCGTAGCCGAGGACCCCCGACGCGCGCGCCTCGGCCCCGGCGCTGGCGTAGGCGTTACCCACCACCGAGAAGGGGCCGGCGGAGAGCTTGATGTCGGCCTCGGCCTTGGCGACCGCGGAGGCGCCGGCGGTGCCGCGCAGCACGGCGGTGGGCGGGTTGCGGACGATGCGCACGGTGCCCGTCACTTCGGCCTTCGCCTCGGCGGCGACCTTGGCGTGCCCCTCGATGGCGGCGTTGAGCTGGGTGCCGGCGAAGGTGATGCTCTGGGTCTGCGCGCGGCCGGTGACCTCGGCTTCCACCGAGACGCCCACCCGGGCGTTGATCACCGCGTCGAGCCCGTTGGCGTCGATGCGGCCGTTGGCGTCGAGGCTGGCGATGGCTTCCGCCTTGGCGCTGGCGTCGTAGGAAGCCTGGCCGTAGCGGCCGCTGACCTCGTCGTGCGCGGTGGCGTAGACGCCCGCCTTGGCCTGGCGATCGAAGCTGGCCTGCACGCCTTCCCCGTTGATGGCGAAGCGCTGAGAGCCGCTGGTGCCGACCTGGGTGACGACCGAGCCGTGGTCGCCTTCGAAGAGGGTGGTCTGCTTCATCAGCTCCTGGGGGAGCGTCTTGGTCCACTCGCCCTCGAGGCCGAGCGCCTTGAAGACCTTCCCGAAGAACGAGGAGAACTTGTCGGCCTTCGCGAGCACCTTGCTGGCGTCGTACTCCGTCTCCTTGAGGTAGCTCTTGTCGACGCTCTTGTTCTTCGCCCAGTCGGCGCCGTCGGACAGGGTGAACTTCCCGTCCTCGTAGGTGGTGCTGGAGCGGGTGGTGAGGTCGGTGCCGCTGGCGTGCCTGGCGTTGGTGGTGACGGTGGACTTGCCCTGCTCGGTGACCCGGGTCACGTCGGAAGCCTTCGCCGCGTTGCCGCGGGAGTCCTTCGAGCTGGTGCGCACCGCGGTCTCGAGGGTGGCGCCCTTCTGGCGGTTGGTGGTGCGCTCGGTGGTCTGCTTGTCGATGCCGAACACGTCGGCGGAGCGGTCGAAGACGCTGACGTCGCCCTTGGCGTTGACGGTCTCGCGGTGCGCCTCGGTGGAAGCGCGGCCCAGCATGTCGGTCTTCGCGGTGAAGGTGCTGTCGCTCTGGGTGCCGCGGCTGGTGGTGGCGCTCTTGCGGTACTCGAGGGTGGTCTCGAGCAGCTTGCCCTGGGAGGTCTTGAGCTCCTTCGAGGTCTTCGCGGTGTCACGGCGCCGGGTGACGGAGCCGTCGGCGTTCTTGGTGGTTTCCGCCTTCTTCGACTTCGCGAGCTGCTCCACTTCCTTCGGGAGCGCCTTCTTGGAGGACAGCGACTTCACCTGGGGTTTCGCAACACGTTGAATCTTGGTCATTTTGGGCTCCGTGGACTCCTGAGTTCATTGTCGTCCCGAGCGGGTGAGACGTTGTGCGCAGGATCAGAAAACCTCTTCACAGTGCGCATGATATCCGCAGCGCGCCGATGCGCGTGACCGTCTTCCTCCTGCTGCTGTGCGCGTCGGCGGCCCAGGCCCGAGATCACTGGATGAACCCGGGCACCATGGGCGCCAACGCCCTGCCCTCGTTCCCGCTCGAGGCGCCGTGGATGGAAGATTACACCCTGCTCCAGGTGGGCGCGGCCGCGCAGTGGGGCTGGCGGGGGGACGCTTCGCTGTTGCCCACCTTCCGGCTGGTGACCCCGTTCGGGAAGTGGGCAGAGGCCATCTTCGAGGGCGCGCCGTTCGAGGGCTGGTGGTCTTCGGCGCAGACGCGGGAAGAGTGGGGGCTGACGCGCACCGAAGGCCTCGCGAAGGCCGACATCCGCTTCGGGATGAAGGTGCTGCTGGCGGATGCGGGAGAGAACCTGCCCAAGCTCGCGTTTCGCACCATCACCAAGTCCACCACCGGCAAGGACATCGAGTCGCGGCGCTTCGTCGACGGCCCGGCGTACCTGCTCGAGGTGCTGCTCGGCCAGCGCCTCACTTCGCCCAAAGGCGTGGTGGTCGATGTCTGCACCTCGCTGGGGTACTGGATCTGGCAGCAGGGCGATCAGGGCCAGAACGACGCGGTGCACTTCGCGCTGCAGCTGGCGGTGCGGCCGCGCGGCGGCAGGCTGGAGCTGGCGCTGGAGACGCGCGGGTACATCGGCTGGCAGAACAACGACAAGCCCCTCGTGATGGGGCTGCGCGCGGGCGTGCTGCTCACCGACTTCTTCGAGCTGGCGGCGACGGTGAACGTGGGCTTCCAGGACGCCCCTCGCCTCGAGGGGAAGCTCGATCTCAAGTTCCGCCTGCCGTCGTTGGTGCCGTTGCTGTTTCCCAACGATCCCCTTCCTTCCGGGAGCAAGTGACCGTGGCCAGGCAGGAAGAGGACGACGTTCGTGGGTTGCTGGTGGCAGGGCTGCTGGTGCTCGCGGGCCTGCTGCTGGTGGGCGCGTACTGGGTGGCGTTCCCCTCTCCTTCGGGGAAGAAGACGCCGGCCCGGCCCGCGGTGCCTGAGTTCTCCCTCGAGCGGTTGGAGGGAGGCACGGTGACCCTCGCCTCGCTGCGCGGGAAAGTGGTGGTCATCGACTTCTGGGCGACCTGGTGCCCGCCGTGCCGCGCCGAGATGCCGTGGCTGGTGAAGATGGGCCAGCAGCTCGAGTCGCGCGGCGTGGTGTTCGTGGCGATCTCCGAGGATGATCCGCCTGATCAGGTGCCGCTGGTGCAGGCGTTCGCGCGCGAGGTGCCGGGGCTGGAGAAGTTCGCCCTGCTGGGGAACCCGGAGATCGAGGCGGCCTACGGGGTCACCTCGCTGCCGACGCTCTTCATCGTCGATCGCGAGGGGCGGCTGGTGAAGTCGCTCGTCGGCTCGGCGCGCGAAGAGGTGGTGGTGAGCCTGGTGGAGCGCGTCGCGTCAGAGTGAGCTTCTTGCAATCGCTTGCCAAAGCGGGCCAGCTTCCGCGCCATGCGCGCACTCCTGCTGGCTGGTGGTCTGGTCGTCCTCGGTGTGGTGGTCGTCGGCTGCAGTCCTCCTCCCGCGGGGTGCACGGCGGCGAGCTGCGCTGGCTGCTGCGACGCGAGCGGAAGTTGTCAGGGCGGTGACACGGATCTCGCCTGCGGCGCTTCGGCCCTCAGCTGCCAGGCGTGCGGCGCGGGCTTTGGCTGCCAGTCGAAGATCTGCGTGCGCAGCTCGGCCGGCGGCGGCGGTGGCAGCACCGGCGGTGGCGGCGGCACCACGGGCGGCGGCACCGGCGGTGGCAGTGTCACGGGCGGTGGCGGCGGCACGACCGGCGGCGGCGGCGGCACGACGGGCGGTGGCGGCGGCACGACCAGCTGCGGGACGATGTCGCCTCCCACCATCCCCATCACCTTCCCGGTGACCTGCCCCTTCCCCACGCCGTGCGGCGGCAACCCCTCTCCGGGCACCTTCTTCTACACGTCGGCCTGCATTCCCCAGGAGGAGTTCAACTCGGTGGTGACCCGCATCGAGAACGCGGGCTGCGGCGCAGGCAACGTGCGCATCACCGGCTACGACGGCGGGCTGGCGGGCTGGGCCACCTTCTCCAACGGGTCCAACGTGTGCCGCACGGTTCGTGGTGGCGTGACGGTGTCGGCGACGGTCACCGGCACCTGCGGGAGCCCCACCCTTTGCGGACTGCTGAGCAGCGGCATCTCGCAGGGCGGCTACACGGGCAGCTGCGGGGTGGACGGTGGCGCGTGCGATTGCCTCGTCAACCGGGCCATCAACATCGACAACGCGGGCGTCGCCTACACGGTCGGCGCCACCACCCTCACCGTCACCAGCAGCGGACAGACGTTCGAGACCTGCCTCGCGGGCGCCACGTTCTCCACGCGCGAGTCGGACGCCGGCACCGCGACGCACGAGCCCGGCGCGGCGACGCTCACCAGGCAGTGAGGACCCGGCGCTTCACCTCGGCGCTCGTTCCGTTCGTGCTCGCGCTGGTGCGCCGGGCCGGGAAGGACGCGAGCCGGCTGGAGAAGAAGTACCTGCCTTCGCGGGTGCCCGAGGTCAGCCTGCCTGAGCTCGGCGCGCTGCTGACCGACGTGTCGAAGGAGCTGGGCGATCCGTTGTTCGGGCTTCACTGCGCGCAGGCGATGACCCGCGGCTCGTACGGGTTGCTCGAGTTCGGGCTGCGCAGCGCACCCACCATGCGCATCGCGATGGAGCAGCTGGCGACCTACGGGGCGTTGATCAACCCGCTGGTGCGGTGGAGCACCGAGGCGGATGGCGAGCACCTCTCCCTGCACCATCGCGCGCCGCAGAAGGGCGGCGTGGGGAAGCAGGGCAACGTGTTCACCGTCGCCCGCATCCTGCAGATCGCGCGCGAGATGATGGGCACGGAGCTCGAGCCCGTGCGCGTGTGGTTCTCGCATTCGGAGAGGCGCTGCCCGCCGGAGCTGGCGACGTGGCTGGGGACGAAGGACATCGCGTTCGGCCGCGCCTCGAATGGCCTCACCTTCAGCGCGAAGGACCTGGACCTGAAGCCGGTGGGCGCGGACCCTGAGCTCAATCGCGCGCTCGAGTTACATGGCGCGGCGGTGCTGGAGCAGTGCGCAGAGGCGGGTGACCTGTACGAGCAGACGCGCGCGGTGGTGCTGGCGTTGCTGCCGAAGGGCGAGGCCACGTTGCCGAAGACGGCGAAGAAGCTTCACGTGACGGCGCGCACCCTGCAGCGGCGATTGCTCGAGGAAGGGGTGTCGTTCGGAGAGCTGCTCGCCGAGGTGCGCCGCACGCAGGCCGAGCGGTTGCTCGCGCGCAGTGAGGTCGCGCTCAACGAGGTCGCGGAGCGCGTGGGCTATGCGGATACGGGCGCGTTCGTGCGCGCGTTCCGGTCGTGGACGGGCACGACGCCGGGGAAGTACCGCGAGCTTCGGTAGACACTGCCCTGGGGGACGTGGGGGTCAGGGATCGCGGCGGTGCTCGAGGCGAAGAGGCCCTCGGGGCGCGGCAAGGACGCTCACGTCACGAAGTGGCATCCCAACCGAGCGCCCCGGGGGGAACGCCTTTCCTTGGTAGTTGTCGAAAACACACTCAAGACCTAATATACTCCGGCTTTCGGTGTATTCGACAACATCCCGCGAAAGGCTCGCCCGCCGGCGCGACACCGAAACGACCGCCTCTGTCGAGGCCGAAGCCGTTCGACTTCACGGCCTCGGGTGCGCGACGAAGAACTGCATCACCATCTGCCCCCAACTGAAGCCCGTCGGCTCGCTGCAACTGAAATACATCGTCGCGCTCGGGATGCTGCTGGTGGGCAGATCCTGTCCGCCGGGCAGGCAATGACCACCGAGGTAATAGACGAGGTTCGCGGGCGCGATGTAGTCGTGCTGCAGGAACTCCACCACGGTGCCGCTCGCGCTGGTGTACCGGGTGTGCAC
>VFKJ01000355.1 GCA_009885595.1 Myxococcales bacterium
CGCAGGCAGCGCCGACCGCGTAGGCGGTTTCTTCGGCACGCCCTCTCCCCAACCCTCTCCCCCGCGGGGAGAGGGAGCGCAGTGGATCCGCTCAGCGGCGAGCGCGCTCGATCTTCACTTCTTTGGCGCCGTGCTGCTTGCCTGCGAGCGACTCGAACGCCGGGGCGTCGCCCTCGGCCACGTGCACGTAGGAATAGGTGCCGCGCAGCTCGAGCCGGGCGGCCTTCTCACTGGGCGCACCCAGGGCGGAGAGCGCAGTGCCCAGGCCCGCTTCGTCGACGCCGTCAGCCTTGCCCAGGTTCACCCAGAGGCGAACGTTGCCGGGGGCGACCTCAGCGCGCTCCTCGCGAGGCTCGCGAGGCTCGCGGGCTTCCCGGGGCGCGCGCGGCTCGCGGCGTTCCCCCCGGCCCGGTCGCTCGCCGCGGTCACCGCGTTCACTGCGCTCCCGGCGCGGAGGACGGTCGGAGGGCGCCGAGTCGGACGCGCTCTCAGTGGTCGGATCGTCGATGGGAGGCAGCGGCTGACCCGACTGCATCAGCTCGAACATCTCGCGGTCGGTGAGGCGCTTCTTGGCGGGCGAACGGGGCGCGGCCGGGGCCGCCGGAGCGGAGCCAGCCACCTCGGACGTCGGCGTCGCGGCGGTGCCGACCGGTGCGGTCCGCGCTTCAGGGGCGTGCTCGCGGCGCGGCGGGCGCTCGTCCCGGCTGCCGCGCTCACCCCGGCCGCCTTCACGGCGGCCACTCTCGCGGCCTTCACGGCGCGGCGGGCGATCTTCACGGGGGCGGTCACCGCGGGAATGCCCGCTGGTGGGGGCCGGCTCGGAGACGACGCCGTCGGCGCCCACGGTGGCGGGCTCGCTCGACTGGGCCTTCTCCATGCGGCGGTGGGTGAAGAAATACCGCAGCATGAAGGCGATCAGCTCGTCGGCGTCGTTGCGCACCTTGAGGTCGCCCGCCAGCGCGAGGAACCCTTCGTAGATGCTGCCCTTGGCGGCTTCCTTGAGCTCCCCGACGTGACGGTCGGTCCACATCTTGGCGGCTTCTTCGGCGTTCGGCATCGGCTTCCTCTCGAAGATCACGTTGTACTTCTTCTCCAGCACGGTGAGCGTGGTGAGCTCGCGGCCGGAGGTCAGGTTGAGGGCGGTGCCCTTCTTGCCGATGCGGCCGGTGCGGCCGACGCGGTGCAGGTACACGGCCGGGTCTTCAGGCAGCGAATAGTTGATGACGTGCGAGAGATCGCTGATGTCGATGCCGCGGGCGGCGATGTCGGTGGCCACCATGAAGGCGAGCTCGCCCTTCTTCACCCGGCCCATCACGCGCTCGCGTTCCTTCTGCGCCAGGTCGCCGTTGAGCAGCTCGGCGTCGAACCCGTTGCGGTTGAGCACCGCGGTCACCAGCTCGGTGTCAGAGCGGGTGTTGCAGAAGATGATCGCGTTGTCCGGGTCTTCCATCTCCAGCATGTAGAGGAGATTTCTCGGCTTGGGGTACGCGTCCGAGAGCTCGTAGCGGATGTGGTGGATGTGATCGACGGTGAACACGTCGCCCGAGAGCAGGAGCGTCTCGGCGTCGGTGGTGTACTTGTGGATGAGGCGCTTGATGTCTTCGGGCACGGTGGCCGAGAAGAGCAGCACCTGCCGCTTCTTCGGGAGGCAGTCGAGGATGCGCGTGACCTCCTCGTAGAAGCCCTGGTTGAGCATCTCGTCGGCCTCGTCGAGCACCGCGTGCACGCACTGGTCGAGCTTCAAGTTGCCCCGGCGAATGTGGTCGTGCACCCGGCCCGGGGTGCCCACCACGATGGCGGCGCCGCGGCGCAGGGCGTCTTCCTGCTGGTGCATCGACGAGCCTCCGTAGATGCAGACGATCTCGATGTCCCGGTACTTCGCCAGCTCGACCAGCTCAGCGGCGACCTGGATCGCGAGCTCCCGGGTGGGGCACATCATCAGCGCGCGCACGCCGCGCGCGCCCACCGGAATGCGGTCGATCAGCGGCATGCCGAACGCCGCGGTCTTGCCGGTGCCCGTCTTGCTGCGGACGATCAGATCCTTGCCGGCGAAGGCGGGCCCGAAGGCCTTGGCCTGCACGGGGGTGGGGTGGGTGTAACCGCGGTCGGCGATGGCGCGCCGCAGCTCAGGCGAGAGGCCCATGTCGTCGAAGCTGATGTCTGCCCGGTATTCCTCTGGTCGATCGTCCATGCCAGTGGGCAGCGAAGATTGGGGATCACTCATTCTCGGCGGATGTACCCGTGGCCCCCCCACGAGGCAACGACTCATTCCCTGTCCGGAATGCGGGAACGTGGAGCGGCGTGCGTTCCGGCGCTACTGGGAATATGGGTGAGCCATGGCCGCGCGTAAGAAAGACGCTCCGAAGCCGGCGGAAGAGGTCGACGCGGAGTTCGTCGAGACCACTCCCGCGGCGCCCGCCCGCAGGGCCCGGGGGGCGAAGTCGACCGGGCCGGCCGTGGAGGCCGAGGTGGTGGACACCGAGCCCGCGGAGCCTTCGGAGCCCGAAGACGTCGAGCCGGGGGTCGACGAGCTGCAGGACGTCTCGCCTAAGCTCGAGCTGAAGGTCAAGGTGAAGCCCGCGCGGGGGACGGGGCTCGCCCGCCAGGATCCGCTCGCTTCGTACATGGCGGAGGTCACCAAGCACCCGCTGCTGAGCCGCGAGGACGAGATCGCGCTCGCCAGGCGCTACCGCGAGACCGGCGACGTGAAGGCGGCCTACACCCTGGTGGCCTCGAACCTGCGCCTGGTGGTGAAGCTGGCGCACGAGTACCACCGCAACCCGCTGGCGCTGCTCGACCTGGTGCAGGAAGGGAACATCGGCCTGATGCAGGCGGTGAAGAAGTTCGACCCCGAGCGCGGGGTGAAGCTGTCGAGCTACGCCGCCTGGTGGATCCGCGCGTACATTCTTCGCTACATCATGGACAACTGGAAGATGGTGAAGCTGGGCACCACCGAGGCCCAGCGGAAGCTCTTCTTCAAGCTGCGCCAGGAGCAGGAGCGGATGCTCAAGCTGGGGGTGGAGGTCACGCCCCGGCTGCTGGCCGAGCGCCTCAACGTCACCGAGCAGGACGTGGTGGAGATGGACCAGCGCCTGGGCAACGACGAGGTGTCGATCGACGCCCCGGTGGCGGGCTCGGAAGACGAGAAGACCACCCGCGGCGATCGGCTGTTGCCGAACAACGCGATGGGCGCCGACGAGGCGCTGGGCAACAAGGAGCTGCGCGAGCTCTTCCGCACCAAGCTGGCCAAGTTCAGCGAGCAGCTCAGCGAGAAGGATCGCTACATCTTCGAGAAGCGCCTGGTGTCCGATGAGCCGATGACGTTGCAGGACATCGGCGCGCACTACGGGGTGTCACGCGAGCGCGCGCGGCAGCTCGAGGCGGCGTTGATGGACCGCATGCGCAAGTACATGCGCGAGGAGATCCCCGACTTCGATCTCGTGAGCGAAGCCGAGCGCGACTAGCTCAGGTCTTGCGGCCGTATTTGAACAGGCGCTGCCGGTGGGTGCTGCCGTCGAGCATCTGGAAGAGGAAGCCGCGGAACACCATCACCAGGTGGAGCAGCGCGCCCAGCAGCACCGGAATGGTGAGCCCGGGGGCGGGGAGGGCGCTCAGGGGAATGGTGCCGCTCAAGAGCAGCCACACTCCGCCCAGGATGAGGGCGTTGGGCACGAACCACTCGATCCAGCACTCCTGCAGGAAGGCGAAGCTGCGCTGCGCGGTCTCGATGAAGCCCGAGGTGCCCTTGATGTAGATGATCTCAGGGGCGGCGTTGAACACCACCAGGGCCAGCATGAAGAGCGCGCTGCGCAGCCGCTGCCCATCGGCGGTCACCGTCATCGGGCCGAGCAGCAGGCTGATGATCCACACTCCGAAGAACACGTTGATCCACGTCCAGAAGTAGGCGCCGAGGCTGGTGCGCAGGTCGCTCAGCCCCACCTTGTTCTTCGCCACCACCTGGGCGACGAAGTACGTGTAGATGCTCAGCGCCGCGCTTCGGGCCAGGGCCAGCAGGAAGCCGCCCGCGATGCCCATCGGCATCACCAGCCCGCCCAGCAGATCGAAGGCGTAGAGCAGCGCGATCGGGAGCACGAGCGTCCACGCGTTGCGCGCGATCGCCACCAGCGCGTCGACGAAGGCCGTCCCGTAGATGCGCGCGTAGACGAGCAGGAACATCAGTCTTTCCCCAGCTCCTCGAGGAGCTTCGCGGTGTGTTCGGTCAGCTCGCCGGTGCGATCGAGCAGGGCGTCGAGCTCGATGAAGATGGCGTCGACTTCCTCGGCGCGGCGGGGGGCAGGCACGTCGCCCTCGTTCCCCAGCCGATCGATGAGCGCCACCACCCGCAGCAGGTGCTCGTGCGCCAGCAGCAGGTCGCGGCCGGCGCGGGTGCCGTGCTTGGTGAACATCAGGCCGGTGGAGAAGAGCCGGGTGACCGCGCGCTTGTTGGCCTTGAGCACGCGATCGAGCCGGCCCCGATAGGCCTCGACCCGGCGGGACAGACGGGCGTCGTGGAGGTTCACCACCTCGGCGACTGCGGGCAGGGCCTTCAGGGACGCGCGGCGCTTCGTCGACATCACGCCGCGGCGCTTAGCACAGGCCACAACGCCCGGAGAGGCTGCTACGGGGTGCTTCATGCCCGCCACTCTCCAGGTCACCGAGGTCGCCGACGGTGTCCGCGCGCTGACCCTCTCTCACCCCGAGCGGAAGAACGCGCTCGATCCCGGCTTCCTCGACGCCCTCGAGGCGGCGCTCGCGAACGGCGCGGGCGTGCGGGCGTGGCTGCTGCGCGCGACCGGGCCCGGCCCGTTCTCCGCCGGCTACGACTTGAACGCCCTCACCGGGTTTCCCGAAGGCAGCCCGCTGCCCGATGAGCGCTTGGGTGAGGTGTTCGATCTGTTGAGCGTTCACCCCGCGCCGAGCGTCGCGTTGGTCACCGGGCTGGCGGTGGGGGCGGGGTGCGAGCTGGCCGCTTCCTGTGATTTTCGCGTGGGCGATGCGGGGGCGAAGTTCGCGATGCCTCCGGCGAAGCTGGGGGTGGTGTACGCGCTCAAGGGGCTCGCGCGGCTCACCTCGCGGGTGGGGGAGCAGGCGGCGCGGCGCATGTTCCTCACCGGGCGCACGGTGGACGCGGAGGGCGCGCTGCGGCTGGGGCTGCTCGACGTGCTGGCGGTGGATGCCGAGGCTCAGGCGATCGCGCTGTGCTCAGAGCTCGCGGCGAACGCGCCGCTCGCGGTGCAGGGAATGAAACGCGGGTTCCGGTTGATGCACGGCGGGGCCGAGCCGGAGCTCGTGGCGTACGAGCGGCTGCGGCGGGAGTCGTTCAACAGCGAAGACGCTCGCGAGGGCAAGGATGCGCTGCTGGGACGCAGGGTTCCGGTCTTTAGAGGCCGGTAAGCCCTCTCCCCGACCCTCTCCCCCTCAGGGGAGAGGGAGACAGCGCTACACGTCGGCGAACAGCTCGCTCATGCGCACGCGCAGGGCGGTGGCGATTCGGTAGAGCGACGAGATCGACGCCGACGATTCCGCGCGCTCGATCTGCGAGAGCAGCGAGACCGACAACCCGGTGCGCCGCGCCAGCTGCTTGAGCGTGAGGTTCTGGCGGGTGCGGCCTTCGCGAATGAAGCGGCCGATGGTGCGGTGCAGCTCGGCCTCGGGGTCGCGCGTGATGCCCTTCTTCTCCAGCACGCGCTTGACCGTCTCGATGAAGGCGACCGGATCGATCGGCTTCTTCACGTAGTCGCTGGCGGCGAGCTTGAGGCTGGCCACCGCCGTCTCCACGGTGGGGAAGCCGGTGGCGACGATCACCGCGACGTCGTCGTCGAGCTCGCGAATCTGTTCCAGCACCTCGGTGCCGGACAGCTTCGGCATCATCATGTCGAGGATGACCAGGTGGAAGTTGCCTTCCTTGAGGGTGCTGATCACCTTCGTCGGATCGAGCAGGGCCGTGACGAGGTAGCCCTCCTTGATCAAGAGGGCCTTGAAAAGTTCAGCGTTATCGGACTCGTCATCCACGACGAGGATTCGGATCTGTTGAGAGCCGCGCACGGGGTAATCCTGGGGTGGAGGGGCCTACTGGTTCTTCGCCGCTTCGAGGATGGCCTTCACCTTCGGGACGTAGTCGTCGTCAGGCGGAGCGACCTCGAGGAAACGCTCGTAGTACTTGCGCGCCTTTTCCATGTCGCTGGCGCTCTGATCGCGCGTCGCGATGCTCGCGTACACGCTGCCCAGCAAGCGATAGCAGGGGTGATACTGGGGCGCCGCCTTGATGCACTTCTCGAGACGCGACAGCGCGCGCTCGAAGTTCTTCGCCTTCTTCTCGTCGCCTGCTTCCTTGAAGAGCGCCTCGGCCTCGGCGGTCTTGGCGTCGTTCTTGTTCACCACCGGGGGCTTGACCGGTTCGACCTTCACCACCGGTTCGACCTTCACCGGCTCGACCTTCACCACCGGGTCGGGCCTGGGCGGCGGGTCCTTCAGGGCCACCTTGTCGGCCACCATCTTGGCCCGGCGCGCCTCGAGCTCGTCGTAGCGGGCCTTGAGCAGCTTGGTGCCCGCGGCGGAGTCGAGCTGGTTCTTCGCCTTCTCCAACGAGCCCGCGTCGAGGAGCTTGCCGGCCTGCTCGAGCGCCGTGCGGTTGGGCTTCTCGCTCTCGAGCGCCTGCAGGAACGACCTCGCCTCGGGCAGCAGCACGCCCTCGACGCTCGCTTCCTTCGCGAGCACCTCGGCCTTGTTCCAGTCGAGCTCGGCCGCGCCCTGCTTCGCCTCGGCGAGCTTCGCCTGCGCTTCTTTCTTCAGCGCCTCGACATCGACCCTGGGGGTGTCGTCCACCTTGGGCGGGGTCTTCACCGCCACGGGATCCTTCGGCCCCTTGGGGATCACCGGGTCCTGGCCGCTCTTCCACACCATGTAGCCGCCGCCGCCGAGGATGACGACCAGCAGGGTGACGGCGATGGCGATGAGCGGCGTCTTCGAGCCGACCGCCTGATCGCTCTCGGCGGTGATGCTCGAGGTGCTGGGGGCGGGCACGTTCACCTGCTCACCGGGGCCGACGAACTTGAGCTTCACGTGGCCCAGCTCGATCACGTCGCCTTGGCGCAGCGTCACCTGGGCGTACGGCTCGCCGTTGACCATCAGCCCGTTGGCGGACTGCATGTCGACCACGCGCCACTCGCCGCTCTCTTCGCGCACCACCTTGCAGTGGGTGCGGGACAGCGACCTGTGATCGAGCGCGATGTCGTTGTCGTCGGTGCGCCCGATCTTCATCTCGGTGCGGTTGCAGGTGAACTCGCGGCCGGCGAAGTCGGTGTTGAGCACGACCAGGCGGGGGGCCTCGCTGGCGTCGATCTCGGCGACGGCGCGCTTGCGGCTGCCCTCGACCTGATCGATGCGGATGACGGCGGTCGACTGGTGCTTGGGAAGAGAAGGAGGGGTGTCGCTGCCCACCTCGCCTTCGTCCGCGTCGCGCACGTCTTCGTCAGCCGCTTCCTGCGCGGGCTCGATGGCGGCGAGGGCCGGGAGGGTGGCCGAGGACTCGGGGAGCTTGCGGGTGGGCGGGGTGGCGTCGAGCGGGACCGTGGGGGCGGCCTGCTTGCTGCCTTCCTCGGCCTGGAGCGCGAGGTCGTAGTCGCCGATCTGAATCAGATCTCCATCAGCGACCTGCACCTGCCCGGAGATCCGGTCTCCGTTGATCCTGATCCCGTTGTAGCTCCCGAGATCTTCGATCAGCACGTGACCGTTGTTCCGCATCAGTCGCGCATGGCGACGTGACACGTTCCGCTCCGTGAGGCGGATGGTGTTCCCCTCTTGGCGACCGATGGTGATCTCGTCCCTCACAAAGGGGACGACGGTCTTCCGGCCCTCGTCGTCTTCGATGATCAGCTTCAACACGCCGGACCTTTCTACCATCACTGTATGCCGCCGCACACCACATACGGCAGGCGAAACCCGAACGTTTCCATATCGTTCTGGTGATCGACAGCCTCATCATGGCAGGGGGTTCCAGCTACAGTTCCATCGGACGAATGGCCGGCCCAGTCACACTGCGCACCGACGCTGGGGATGAAGACCTGGACTTGGCCGAATTCGAGGCCCGGCTCCAGCAGGGAGAGATCTCTCCCCAGAGTCTCGTGCGTTTACCGGCCGTCACCGGCCTTCACTTCGTGCCGGCGTGTGAGCTGGAGCTCTACCAACGCCTTCATCAGCCCCGGCGCGCCTACTTCCGGCGGGCCTTCTCGCTCAGCCGCTTCCCCTGGCTGACCTCGGGCCTCATCTTGATCAACGTCGCTGTCTTCCTGGCCACCGCGGAAGGCGGCGAGCTCGGACTGGACGCGATGGTGCGCAACGGGGCCAAGGTCGGGCCGCTGATCTTCGACCTGGGCGAGGTGTGGCGGCTCTTCACCGCCAACTTCCTGCATCACGACGCGCTCCACATCGGCCTCAACATGTTCGTGCTCTTCAACGTGGGCGGGGTGCTCGAGAACACCTACCGCACGCTCGATTACCTCTGGCTGCTGGTCTTCACCGGCATCGCCACCATGACCACCTCGTTGTTCTTGAACGACGCCATCACCGTGGGCGCCTCGGGCATGGTGTTCGGTTGCCTGGGCGGGGTGCTGGCGTTCGGGCTCAAGTACCGCAGCCTGCTGCCGCCCTCGTACCGCAGCCTGCTGGGCGACGCGGCGATCCCCACGGTGCTGGGGCTGCTCCTCATCGGCATCACCTCGCAGGGCGTGGACAACTGGGCCCACGTGGGAGGGTTGCTCGCGGGCATCGCCACCGGCGCGCTGATGCGGCCCAGGCTGCTGGCCGAGGCGAGGCCCTTGTGGTGGGAACCGGCGGTCCGCGCGGCCCCCTCGCTCCTGGTGCTCACCATCGTCTTTCTGGGAGAGCCGCTCTTCTTCGGCCAGTTCCTCCCGCGCTTTCGCACGGAGCGCAGCGAGGCCTTCGGGCTCACCATGCCGGTGCCCATCACCTGGGTGAGCGGGGCCGACCCGCTCGGGTCGATCGCCTGGTTCAACGGCCTCTCGAGCACCGGCCGCGCCAGCTTCGCCGCCGAAGCGGTGGAGATGCCCGAAGGGGCCGACGTGAACGAGGCCGCCCGACGCTTCGTGGAAGACCGGCTGCGCCCGCGCCAGCTGGGCGATGACGTGCTCTCGGTGCACGCCGAGCCCGCGGAGTCGTGGCGGGTGGCCGATCGCGACGGGCTGCGGGTGCGGGTGACGATTCGCGAGACGGGGAACGTGCGACGGCTGATGGTGTTCTTCGTGCCGCGCGGCACGCTCGTCTACCAGTTGGTGGCGGAGTGGCCGCAGGGCTTCCCCCGCTACGCGCAGGTGGCGGAGTGGATGGTGGCGGGCCTGCGCTTCACCGAGCCGCGCGCGCTGCTGCTGGTCCGCGGGGAGGTGCTGCTGTTCCCCAACTCCCCTGATGCGCTCGCCCGACTGGGCCTGGCGTTGCTCGAGCAGGGAGAAGGTCCGTCGGCCGCAGAGGCGCTGCAGGCGGCGGTGCGCGGGGCCCCGGCGATCGTGCCGTACCGGGTGGCGTTGGCGCGGGCGTTCCTGGTGTCCGGAGAGGTCGAGCGCGCGTGCGAGGCGAGCCAGGCGGCGCTCACGTACGCCGAGGACGATCCCCAGGCCCTCGAGGCGGACGCCCGCTGTGAATTGGCCCGGGGCCACCCGCGTAAGGCCCTCGAGCGGCTGGGTCAGGCGAGGGTGGCGGCGCCGAACGACGAGCGGCTCCGAGACGCCGAGTCGAAGTTGCGCGCCACGCTGCCGGAGTTCAGGTAGGCCGCGACCAGAAACGCAGGGGAGACGACATGAGAGTCACTGTGATGAGCGCGCTGCTGTGCGCGTCGGTGGTCCTGGCCGACGGCCCGAGCGCCGCGGAGATCTCGAAGAACGCCCGCGAGCGCGGCGCGCTCAACCTGGTGGGGCTGAAGGCAGACCTCAAGCTGGTCTCCACCGGCGCCGACGGCAAGAGCAAGGAGCAGGTGCTCACCTCGACCAGCAAGACCATCGGAGGCAAGAGCCACGCGCTGGCGCGGTTCTCTTCGCCTTCGGGCGTGGCAGGGGTGGCGGTGCTGACCATCGCCGGCGAGCAGGGGCAGGGTGACGACGTCTCGCTCTACCTCCCCAAGCTCAAGCGGGTGCGCAAGGTGGCCAGGAGCGATCGCGGCAAGGCCTTCATGGACACCGACTTCTCCTACGCGGACATCGGCTCGAACGGCACCCGCGACGAAGACACCCGGAAGCTGGAGGACGCGAAGATCGACGGCCACGACTGCTACGTGCTCGAGGGCAAGGGCGACGAGACCTCTCCCTACGGCGCGGTGAAGATGCACATCGACAAGCAGACCTGGGTGCCGATTCTCGTCGAGTACGCCGACAAGGCCGGCAAGCCGCTCAAGCGGTACCGCACGCTCAAGCTCAAGCAGTTCAAGGAGCGGGTGCTGGCGGCGGAGTCGGTGATGGAGAACCTCCAGACCGGCACCAGGACGCAGATGACGGTGCTCAAGCTCGAGGAGTCGACGCTGGGCGACGAGGCCTTCACCGATCGCGCCCTCGAGCGCGGCTGACGCTTGATTCGCGCCTCGCTCGCCCTGCTGCTGCTGCTCGCCGCCCCCGCGTTCGCGCAGGACGAAGACGGCGGCGCCCTGCCCATCGAGTCGTTCGAGGGCATCGAGGGGTTCGAAGAGGTGGATGCCGGCGTGGCGGCGGCTGCGGCCATCGAGACCTTCAAGAGCGAAGCGCCCGCGCCCACCGTGCGCGTGTACGGCAACACCTCGGCGTACACGGCGCTCGACACCCGCTTCGACTCGCCTCGCGGCGCGGCGGGCGCGGAGAACGTGTTCGAGGGCCGGCTGCGCGCGGTGCTCGGGGTGGACGTGAAGCTCAACGAGCACGTGCGCCTGGTGCTCGAAGGGCGCGCGCAGGTGCGGGGCGCCACCCAGCGCGAGTTCGATCGCGCCAAGGGTTTCTTCGAGCCGATGCTCGGCGACGCGTTCGTCGATCTCTACACCTCGAAGGTCGACGTGCGCATCGGCAACCAGCGCATTCCGTTGGGCGCCAACGCGGCCCTGGCTCCAGCCGACGCGCTCAACCCGAGGGATCTGCGCGAGAGCGGGGGCGAGCTGGAAGATTCGCTCTTGCCGGTGTTCGCCGTCCGCGCGCAGGGCGAG
>VFKJ01000079.1 GCA_009885595.1 Myxococcales bacterium
CATGCGACCACCGGGGGTTCGCACCCCGTCACGGCGAGTCCAAAACAACAGCAGAGCGCTGCGAGCAGGGCACCACGAGCCATGGGGAATCCTCCGGGGGGCGGAGCCGACAGTGGAATATTCTCCGAGCGCGATGTCGAGCCCCGTGACGTCCGACGTCCGGGGTCAGGTCAAGCCAGGGACTGGCGGACGCCAGCGGCTACGAGCTACAGGACAACGCGCTGCAGCCCGGCTTCGAGCGGGCCCACTCCGGCCGTCTCTGCGCGAACTTCTCCCGGCCCGGCTGCTCGGTGAACGGACGTCGCAGCACCTCGAGCAGCGTGCTGATCCCACTCGCATCGCCCGCGTGCGCGGCGTCGATCGCTTCCTGCGCGAGGTAGTTGCGCAGCACGTACTTCGGGTTCACCGCGTTCATCCGCTCGGAGAGCACCTGAGGGGCCGCGTCTTCTTCCCGCGTGCGCAGCCACCATTTCTGCAGCCACTCCAGCCCCGCGCGCAGACGCGCTTCGGGAGCGGGCTGGTAGAACGCCTCCTTCAGCAGCTCGGGGAACACGGTGGGTGAGGGGCCCTTCACCACTTCGCAAAGCGCCCGGTAGAAGATCGTCATGTCCGTCTCCTGCTCGGAGAGGAACGAGAAGAGTTCCCAGGTCAGCTCGATGGAGTGCTCCTGCGGCGAGAGCCCGAGCTTGGCCGTATTGCGGCGCGCGGCCTCGCGCTCGAAGGTCTTCTGGTACGCGAGCAGCGCGTTCTCCACCAGCGCCTCGTCGTCCTCGAGCAGCGGCAACAACGCGACGCCCAGCCGCTCGACGTTCCACAACCCGATGCGCGGTTGATTGCCGTAGCGGTAGCGGCGCTGCTCGGCGTCGGTGGTGTTCGGGGTCCACGAAGGATCGAAGTCGTCCACCCAGCCATAGGGGCCGTAGTCGATGGTGAGCCCGAGCATCGACATGTTGTCGGTGTTCATCACCCCGTGCACGAAGCCCACCTCCTGCCACTGCGCCATCAACCGCGCGGTGCGCTCGGAGACCTCCACCAGCAGCTGCGCGAAGGACTCCTTCGAGGGCGCTCCCAGGCGAGGGAAGTAGTGGGTGAGGGTGAACTCGGCGAGGCGGCGCAGCAGCGGCACGTCGTCGCGCGAGGTGCACAGCTCGAAGTTGCCGAAGCGCAGGAAGCTCTCGGCGACGCGGCAGACGATGGCACCCGGCTCGGGGGCGGGGTGGCCGTCGTAGAACATGTCGCGCACCACCTGGTCGCCGGTCTGCACCAACGAGAGCGCGCGGGTGGTGGGCACGCCGAGGTGATGCATCGCCTCGCTGCAGAGGAACTCGCGAACGGAAGAGCGCAGCACCGCGCGGCCATCTCCGCGGCGCGAGTAGGGCGTGGGCCCCGCGCCCTTGAGCTGCAGCTCGAGCCCGTTCAATTCGCCTAAGCCAATCGCGCGGCCATCACCGAGCTGGCCTGCCCAGTGGCCGAACTGGTGACCGCCGTAGTTCGCGGCGAAGGGCGTCACTCCCGGAGGCGCGGTGTTCCCGGCCAGCAGAGAGACGAACCCTGGATCGCGCACCTGCGCTTCGCTCAGTCCCAGCAGCGCCGCGACCTCAGGCGAATGCGCCAGCAGCGTGGGCGCGCTGACCTTCGTGGGCTGAACGGGCGACCACAACGCCCCGTGCACCTGGCGCGGCGCGACCTCGACGAGCGGATCTCCGGGGAGGGCCTGCAGGAAACGGGAAGTGAAGGTCGGCACCGTCACACTCTGCGAGCGCGGAACAGCGCCAGCAACCCAATCGCCAGCGCCAGCGCCCCGAACGGCGTGGAGCTGCAGCCGCACCCCATTTGCGGATTGACCTGGTCGGGTCCACCGTCAGTCGCCGTCATCCCCGCGTCGCTGCCGGAGCCCGCATCGGCGGGGGTGCCCGCGTCGCTCTCAGTGCCCGCGTCGGGAGAAGAAGTCCCCGCGTCCGTCCCGGCGTCACCCGCGCCCGCGTCGACCGTGGGCATCACGATACGCAGCTTCGCGCACTGGTAATAGAAACAGGGCGGCGCGTGCGACGACATGAACTGCATCAGCTGCAAGGTGCAGTTGGCGCAGCTGATCATCGGCACCGTCACGGTGGTCGTGTACGGCGAGGCCGTCGCGGTGTGCGGGAACAGGCCATCGACCAGCGTCGGGGAGGCCACCGGTGACTCGATGGGCGCCGTCGAGCAGTTGGTGCCGCCGCCCGTGAGCACCGGAACCGGCGTCACGAACTGCGCCGGGTCGGTCGCGATGCCGATGCGGAAGTGGCCCGGGTGAGGAATCGGCTCGGTCCAGCTGACGGTGAGCTGCGAGCCCGCCACCACCTCGGTCACCAGGCCCGTCGGCGTGCCCGCTTCTCCGCACGGACCCACCTTGTTGGGACCGCCAGAGACATCTGTCACCTGCCAGTTGGAAGGCAGCGTCAACTTGATGTGCGCCAAGGCCGGAGGAGCGAGCGCAAGCACGAGAATGAGGAGAGGACGCATCGGTCGCTCAGTGTCGGGGGTGATGGGGCCCATCACAAGTGCTGGTGGTCCTCCCTGTCTTCAACGCTGTGCGTCAAAGTTTGTTGATCGCGTGCCGGTTCCGGAGCACACCTCGCAGTTGGAGGTCCACATGACGCCGTTCGAGAAAGAAGTCGAAAGCACCCAGGCCTGGTTTGCGAGCCCTCGCTTCAAGGGCATCACGCGAGTTCATTCCGCGCGCGAGGTGGTGGAGCAGCGCGGGACGATTCGCCCCGACTACGCCGTCGCGCGCGGCGCCGCCGAGGGCTTCTACGCGCGGCTGCGCGAGCTCTACGCGCAGGGCAAGTGCATCACCACCTTCGGGCCGTACTCGCCGGGGCAGGCGGTGACGATGAAGAAGCTCGGCATCGAGGGCATCTACCTCGGCGGCTGGGCCACCAGCGCCAAGGGCTCGATGCACGAAGATCCCGGGCCCGACCTCGCCAGTTATCCGCTCAGCCAGGTGCCCAACGAAGCGGCGCCCATCGTTCGCGCGCTGCTCACCGCCGACAAGAACCAGTTCCACGCCCGCGCGCGCATGACCGAGGAGCAGCGGCAGGCGACGCCCGAGGTCGACTTCCGGCCCTTCATCATCGCCGACGCCGACACCGGCCACGGCGGCGACGCGCACGTGCGCAACCTGGTGCGGCGCTTCGTCGAGGTCGGCGTGCCCGGGTACCACATCGAAGATCAGAAGCCGGGCGTGAAGAAGTGCGGGCACCAGGGCGGCAAGGTGCTGGTGAGTCAGGACGAGCAGCTCAAGCGGCTCTCTGCGGCGCGCTTCCAGCTCGACATCATGGGCGTCTCCGGAATCATCGTGGCGCGCACCGACGCGGAGTCGGCCACCCTGCTCGACGGCCGCGGGGACGAGCGCGATCAGCCCTTCGTGCTGGGCGCCACCAACGTCCGCCTGCCGACGTTCCGGTCCGCCCTGCTCGCGCTGCTGCGCCAGTACCACCGCGCCGGCATCGAGGAGCTCAGCGGCCACCTGCTCTACGAGGTGTCCGACGTGGAGTACGCGCAGGCCGACGAGTGGCTCAAGAAGACCCAGATCGACGCGGAGATCGTCGAGGCGGTCACCCAGTACAAGACCAGGGCGCTCAAGAGCGTCGACGACGCTCTCGACAAGGGCTTCGACAAGCTGGTCGACGCCTGGCAGGTCGAGGCGGGGGTGAAGACGTACGCCGAGGCGGTGGTGGCGGCGATGGAGTCGCGCGCGCTCGAAGGCGCGCAGTTCCCCCTCACGCCGCAGGAGTGGCTCTCGTTCGCGAACGTCTCCGGCTGGTACGCCGCGAAGGCGAAGGCGCGCGCGATGGGCGTGGACGTGGCGTGGGACTGCGAGCACGCGAAGACGCCCGACGGCTACTACCAGGTGCGCGGCGGGCTCGAGTACGCCATCGCCAAGTCGCTCGCGGCCGCGCCCTTCTGCGACATCTTGTGGATGGAGACCAAGACGGCCGACCTGCACGAAGCGAAGAAGTTCGCCGAGGCCATCCACCAGAAGTTCCCGGACAAGCTGCTCGCGTACAACCTCTCGCCCTCGTTCAACTGGGACACCACCGGCATGAACGACGATGAGATGCGCCG
>VFKJ01000735.1 GCA_009885595.1 Myxococcales bacterium
CTGCGCGGCGTTGCGGTCGTAACAGAGCCGCTCGGCCCCGCAGTGCCAGGTGCTCGAGCAGTCCGCCGCGGTCTGGCAGGCGTAGGGCAGGGCCTGCGCCGGATCCTGACAAAAGCCTGACAGCCCGCACCGCCAGCCGCCGGGACACGAGTCGAGCCCTTCGGCGCGGTCGCACGCATAGAGGCGGGGCACGTCGTCGACGAGCGCGTTGGTGCAGCCCGCGAGAGCGAGCGCCAGCAGGCCGATGACTCGCAGGGTCTTCATCAGAAGCTCCCCGCGAAGGCGACGCCCGTGCCGGTGAACGCCATCGCCACGGACACCTCACCGCTCGAAGGTCCCGAGGGGAGCAGGTAGATGCCGACGCCGATCAACGCCGCGCCGCCGCACAGCGCCGCGAGGCCGACGCTCTTCTGCAGGGCGAGCTCGTCTCCCTTCTGCTGATAGTAGGCGGGGCCCTCCAGCAGCCCGGTGGTGCGCTGACCTTTGGCGAGATCGTGTTGGTACTGCTGCTCCTGAATCAGCGCGGAGGCGCCGAGCGCGAGACCGACCGCGGCCGCCGCGCTCCCCGCTCCGATGAAGGCGAAGCCGGGCACCTTGGAAGGGCGCGGCGGGGCGGGCGTCGCGGTCGCCTCGGCGACGGCCCAGGGAAGCAGCTGACGCAGCGTGTCCGCGTCGCGCGCGATGCGAATGGATCGCGCCACTACCACCGACTTCGACACGTCGAGCATCTGCATGGAGAGCTGGAGCGAGGGCCCGATCTGACTGATGGTGCCGCTGAGCACGTAGGGCGCGCCCAGGGCGCCGGCGAGCTCCGTCAAGCACGTCGAGGCTTCGGGAGCGCAGCCCAGCAGCTGCTTCTGGCGCTCGATGCCGAGCATGGTCTGCACGTCCTTCGCGGTGAGCGTGCGGAAGTAGCCGCGGCGATCGACCTCGGGTCCGACGCCGTCGATGATGGCCTCGGCGGTGGCGGCATCGACTCCGCGCACGGTGAACTCCTGCACCAGGAGCCGCGGCAGTTCGGGGTTGGGAGTCGCGGCCAGGAGCTGCAGCACCACAGGTAAGGCGACGGGCATCGGAGGACATTACCCCAACATCTCCCGCGCCCTCCGTGCTTGAAGGCCGCCGTGGAAACGCCCCCTCCTTCTCAGCCCGCCACGCTGCGAACGCTGCTGACGCTGGCGTGGCCCATCATCATCGGCCGCGCGAGCCAGACCATCATCGGCCTGTCCGACACCTTGATGGTGGCGCACCTGGGCGCCGCGGCGCTGGCTGCCACCGCGACGGGCGGGCTCAACTCGTACACGGTGCTCATCCTCCCGATGGGCATCACCTTCATCGTGTCGAGCTTCGCGGCCCAGCTGTTCGGCAGGGGCGACGTGGCCGGGGCGCGCCGGTACGGCTGGTACGGGCTGGTGGTCGCCGTGCTGACCCTGGCGCTCTCGCTGGCGACGCGCCCCTTCATCGACGACGTGCTCCAGCTGCTGCCGTACTCGGACGAGGTGCGCCGCCTGATGGCCGACTACATGCGCATCCGCCTGCTCTCCGCGGGCGCGGCGATCGGCATCGAGGCGCTGGCCAACTACTACGGCGGCATCGGGCGCACGCGCCCGGGCATGGTGGCGAACCTCTTCGCCATGGTGCTCAACGTGCTCGGCAACTGGCTGCTCATCGACGGGCACTTCGGGCTGCCGGCGCTGGGCGTGGCGGGCTCGGCGGTGGCGAGCAGCCTGGCCACCAGCGCGGCCTTCTTCGGCTTCTTCGTCTACTTCCTGCGGGAGGCAGACGCCCGGGCACAGGTGAAGCTGCAGCTGAGCGAGCTCGGCCGCATGCTGCGCTTCGGGCTGCCTTCCGGCTTCAACTGGCTCTTCGATTTCGGCGCCTACGTCTTCTTCACCAACGTGGTGGTGGGAGGCCTGGGCACCTCGGCGCTGGCGGCGATGCAGGCGGTGATGTCGCTCAACTCGGTGAGCTTCATGCCGGCCTTCGGCCTCGCCAGCGCGGGCGCGATCCTCGTGGGGCAGACCATCGGCGCGGGCAAGAAGGACGCGGTGCCCGGCGTGGTGAAGCTGACCGCCCTCAGCGCGCTGGTGTGGCAGTGCAGCGTGGGCCTGCTGTGCCTGCTCATTCCTTCGGTGTTGATGGCGCCCTTCGCGAAGGGAGAAGGGGCGGAGCAGGTGATGATCATCGGCACGCGCATGTTGATGATCTCCGCCGCCTGGCAGCTCTTCGACGCCATCGGCATGACGGTGGCCGAGTCCCTGCGCGGCGCGGGCGACACCCTCTTCCCCATGGCGGCGCGCATCGCCATCGCCTGGCTCGTCTTCGTGCCCGGCAGCTACTACTCGGTGAAACACCTGGGCTGGGGCGACGTGGGCGCCATCTTCTGGTTGGTGGCGTACCTCGCGCTGCTGGCGGCGGCGGTCTTCCTCCGCTTCCAGGCGGGCAGCTGGCGGCGGATCGAGCTGGTCGACGACAGCGCGCCCGCGCACTGAACCCCCTCCCGGCTCGATTGGCTCAGAGCGGTAGGAGCGATTAGATGACCCAGCCCAACTTCCACACCCCGGAGAGCCCCCCGATGAGCGCCACCCCGCTCGAGCTGACTGAAGCCAACTTCGAAGAGACGCTGAAGAAGGGCGGCATCCTCTTCATCGACTTCTGGGCCGCCTGGTGCGGGCCGTGCCGGGCGTTCGCGCCCACCTTCGAGGCCGCCGCGGGCAAGCACGTCGACATCACCTTCGCCAAGGTCGATACCGACAAGGAGCAGGGCCTCGCCGCCGCCTTCGAGATCCGCAGCATCCCCACCCTGGCCATCTTCCGGGACGGCATCATGCTGGGGCAAAACGCGGGCGCGCTCCCGGCCGACGCCTTCGAGAAGGTGATCGACCAGGTGCGCGGCATCGACATGGAAAAGGTGAAGGACGAAGTGGCCGCCGCGCGAGCGAAGCAGGCCAGCAAGGGCTAAGGAGGGGGGCGTTCAACCGCCCACGTCCGGAGCCCTCATGCGCCGCCTCATCACCCTCGCCCTCCTCTGCGCGTCCACCGCCGCGCTCGCCGATCTCACCGTCGTCAACGAGGCCATCGCCGGGGGGAAGACGCGCAACGTCACCCTGCTGGTGAAGGGCAGCAAGGCGCTGTTCGAGATGAAGGAAGCCGAAGGCCCCACGCGCACCATGATGCGCGACGGCGACGCGAAGAAGCTCTTCATCATCGACCACGACAAGAAGACGGTGCTGATCGTCACCGAGCAGGACAGCAAGCAGCTCGAGGAACGCCAGGCCGCCATGCGCGCGCAGCTCAAGGCCCAGCTCGACAAGCTGCCGCCCGAGCAGCGCGCCCGCATGGAGTCGACCATGCTGGCCCAGGTCGAGGCCAAGCCGGTCGCGTACACCTACGAGAAGAAGAAGACGCCGGGCCGCAAGGTGTCCGGCTTCGCCTGCCAGGACTACCTCATCAAGCGCGAGGGCCAGGCGGCCGGAGAAGGCTGCTTCGCCTCGTGGAAGGAGCTCGGCATCGCGGTCGACGAGTTCAAGAGCATCATGCTCAAGGCGATGCCCTCGATGCCGGGCAACCCGATGGCGCAGGGGTTCGAGTCAGCCGAGGGCGCGCCGGGCTTCCCGGTGTGGCGCCAGCACGTGGGCGGCGACGGCGCGGTGACGGCGGAGACCACCCTCAAGTCGCTCTCCAAGAGCGCGCTTCCGGCCGACAAGTTCGAGTTGCCGAAGGACTACGCCCAGAAGTCCATGGCTGACGCGATGCCCGGCAACCGGCCTCCCGCGAAGTAAGACCGCCACACCATGTCGCTGCCCCTGATCGCCACCGTGGTGCTGGTCGGACTGTTCTTCGGCTACCGCCTCTACGGTGGCTTCGTCGCCCGCCAGTACGCGCTCGACGACGCCAACCCCACGCCCGCCAGCCGTCACCCCGACGGGGTGGACTTCGTGCCCACCCGGCCCTTCTACCTGCTGGGCCAGCACTTCTCGGCGATCGCCGCGGCAGGGCCGATCGCGGGGCCGATCCTGGCGGCGCAGCAGTTCGGGTGGTTGCCCGCGCTGGTGTGGATCAGCATCGGGGTGGTGTTCATCGGCGCGGTGCACGATCTGTCCACCCTGGTGGCGTCGGTGCGCCATGACGCGAAGTCGATCGCAGAGGTGGTGAAGCTGCAGCTGGGGCCGCGCGCGGGCACCGCGATGCTGGTCTTCATCTGGGTGGCGCTCATCTACGTGATCGTCGCCTTCACCGACGTGACGGCGTCCACCTTCGTGCAGGGAGACCCTGAGCTCACCGGGCTCACCTTCGACTTTCACCCCGGCGGCGCGGTGGCGGCGGCGTCGATGATGTACCTGGGCCTCGCGTTGGTGATGGGCCTCGTCGACAGGTACTTGAAGCCCAAGCTCTGGGTGCAGACGGTCATCTTCGTGCCGGCGACGCTGGGGGCGGTGTGGCTGGGCACCAAGCTGTCCACCGTGGTGGTGCTGGGGCCGACCGCCTGGGGCCTGTTGATCCTCGCGTACTGCTTCGTCGCTTCGCTGGCGCCGGTGTGGCTGTTGTTGCAGCCGCGCGGGTACCTGGGCGGCTTCGTGCTCTACCTCGCGCTCGCGGTCGGGGTGATTGGGCTGTTCTTCGGCGGCTTCGAGATTCAGCAGCCGGCGTTCAAGGGCTTCTCGGTGGGCGGCAACACCGGCGTGCTGTTTCCCTTCCTGTTCGTCACCATCGCGTGCGGCGCCTGCAGCGGCTTTCACGGCCTGGTGTGCAGCGGCACCACCAGCAAGCAGATCGAGAAGGAATCGCACTGCCACCCGGTGGCCTACGGCGCGATGTTGAGTGAAGGCTTCGTGGCGGTGATCGCGCTGGCGACGGTGATGATCATCGGCAACCAGGAGATGGCGGGGAAAGGCGCGGGCACCATCTACGGCATTGGCCTGGGCCGGTTCTTCGCGGTGGTGCTGGGGCAGAAACACCTCGCGTTCGCCATCACCTTCGGCGCGATGGCGTTCAGCACGTTCGTGTTCGACACCCTCGATGTGTCCACCCGCCTGGGCCGCTACATCCTGCAGGAGCTGTTCGGGTGGAGTGGCCGCGTCGGGGGATGGGCGGCGACCGGCCTCACCGTGGGCGTGCCGATGTTGTTCCTGCTCGTCGCGCAGCCGGGGAGCTGGCGGAGCTTCTGGACCCTGTTCGGCACCAGCAACCAGCTGCTCGCCGCGCTCTCGTTGATGGGCGTGACGGTGTGGCTGCAGCGGCTGGGGAAGAAGTATTGGTACACGCTGGCGCCCACCGTGTTCGTGTCGGTGGTGACGCTCACGTCGTTGGTGCTGCAGATGAAGGAAGCGCTCTCGGTGACGGCCACGCGGGTGTCGCAGGTGAATGGGGTGGTGGCTCTGGTGCTGACGGCGCTGGCGGGACACCTGCTGTACTTGGGGGCCCGCGCGCTGCTGAGGCCGACACCTGTTGCGGTGGCGGCTTGAGTTAGCCCTCTCCCCGACCCTCTCCCCCGCAGGGGAGAGGGAGAGAGGTGACTCAGTTCGGGACCA
>VFKJ01000089.1 GCA_009885595.1 Myxococcales bacterium
ACTTCCAGGAGCGGCTGCGCGAAGAGTTCCGCCGCGCCCAGCGCTACGACGATCCCCTCGCGTTGATCCTGGTCGACCTCGATCACTTCAAGAACGTGAACGACAACTTCGGCCACCAGGTCGGTGACGAGGTGCTCAAGGCGACCGCTGCCTGCGTGAAGGCCGCCGTGCGCGAGACCGACTTCGTCGCCCGCTACGGGGGCGAGGAGTTCGCGGTGCTGCTGCCCAAGACCCACCTCGCCGGGGCCCTCACCGTCGCCGAGCGCATCGTCGCCGAGATGGCGCGAATCAAGGCAGGTCCGGCCGGACTCAGGGTGACCGCTTCTTTTGGCGTTTCGGGCTTCCCGGGTCGCTCGGTCAACACGTTTGACCAGCTCGTCCGCACTTCCGACGACGCGCTGTACCGCGCCAAGCGCGAGGGACGTAACAAAATCAGCCTCTTCCAGGCACCTGTGCTTTCGCCGGCGAGCTAGCTGGGTCCGCTTGACCCCATTGGGTCGCGGATGGGTTATTCTAGACCCGGCTCTGCGGAAGAGAATCTGACTCAAATCAATCGCTTGCCACTGCATCGGACTTGGCCGGCGCTTTGCTGACGGCTGGAGGCGTGCAGATGGCGGCCAACCTCAACAGCGAAGTCGCACCGGCAGGCAAGCTGCTGCTGGTCGACGACGAGGAGAACATCGTCCGCTCGCTGCGGCGGGTGCTGCGCAAGGGGCACTGGGAGATCGAGACGGCGACCGACGCGGAGAGCGGGCTTCGCCTCATGGATCGGTTCCGGCCGGCGGTGGTGATCGCCGACTTCCGCATGCCGGGGATGAACGGGGTCGACTTCCTCGCGCGGGTCAAGGAGCTGCTGCCGCACGCCCAGCGGATCATGCTCACCGGCCAGGCCGATCAGCAGGCGATCGAAGAGGCGATCAACCGCTCTCAGATCTTCCGCTTCGTGAGCAAGCCGTGGAACGACGGCGAGCTGCTGCTGACGGTGAAGAGCGCCTTCGAGCAGCACCGGCTCGTCACTGACAACGAGCGGCTGGGCCTGCTCACCTTGCAGAAGAACCTCGAGCTGCTCGAGCTCAACGCCGAGCTCGAGCTGCGCGTGCAGGAGCGCACCCAGATGCTGTCGCGCGCCAAGCGCGAGTGGGAGCTCTCGTTCGACACCATCGACAACCCGCTGGTGCTGGTGAACACGGAAGACCTCACGGTGCGGCGCGGCAACATCGCGGCGGCGCGCGTCTCCAACCGCGACGTGAAGTCGTTCTCCCACCGGCAGCCCTGCCACGACTTCATGTTTGGCCGCTCCACGCCGTGCCCGGGGTGCCCGGTCGGCCCTGGCCTGAAGGCGCCCGCCTCGCTGGAGATCGCGTACGGCCCTCGCACCTTCGTGGCGAACATCTACCCGGTGGGCGACGAGCCCACGGCGGTCTGCCACTACCGCGACATCACCGACGAGCGCGCGCTCACCAGGCGCATGGTCGAGAGCGAGAAGATGATCGCGATCGGCAACCTCGCCGGCGGCGTCGCGCACGAGATCAACAACCCGCTGGGGGGGATCCTCGCCTTCTCGCAGTTGATGAAGCGCGACGCCGGGCGCACCGAGAAGGATCTCGAGGCGCTCAGCCTGATCGAGGAGAGCGCGATGCGGTGCAAGCGCATCGTGGAGAGCCTGCTCAAGTTCAGCCGCCGCTCGAAGGTGGAGGAGCGCCGCTCGTTCGACTTGAGCCGCTGCGTCGAGGACGCGCTGATGCTGTTCCGCGCGCAGCTGAGCAAGCACCCGATGGTGAAGCTCGAGGTGCACCTCGCGAGCAGCGAGCTGAGCGTGCACGGCGATCCGTCTCAGCTGGGCCAGGTGGTGCTCAACCTGCTGCACAACGGCCTGCAGGCGCTGACGGACTTCGAGGGCACCCTCACGGTGACCACCGCCTTCAAGGACGGCTGCGCGAGCTTCACGGTGAAGGACACCGGCTGCGGCATTCCCGAGGAACACCTCACCCGGGTGTTCGAGCCGCACTTCACCACCAAGCCTCCCGGTGAAGGCACGGGCCTGGGCCTGTCCATCGCGTATCGGATCGTCGAGGACCACGGCGGACACTTCGTCGTCAGCTCAGTCGTGAACCAAGGCAGCGCATTCGAAGTGCAGATCCCGGTTCGAACCGGAGAAGGAACCCCATGAGCGTCACGATGTCCCCGCAGCGCAAGGCGAAGGTCCTGGTGGTCGACGACGACAAGATCGTGCTCCGAGCAGCCTCGGAGATCCTCTCCCGGGAGGGCTACCAGGTGGTGGCGATCGACGACGCGGTCGAGGGGCTTTCGGCCTGTAAGGACCCGACCATCGACGTCGCCTGCCTGGACATCAAGATGCCCAACCTGTCCGGCATGGACCTGCTCAAGGCCTTCAAGCAGACCCGGCCCGACGTCGAGGTGATCATGATGACGGCGTTCGCCACCGTGGAGACGGCGGTGGAGGCGGTCAAGGGCGGCGCGTACGACTACCTCACCAAGCCCTTCGAGAACATCGACGTGCTCTCGCTGGCGGTGGGCCGGGCGGCCGAGAAGAAGGCCCTGCGCGATCGCACCATGGTGCTCGAGCAGGCGCTCTGTGCGAGGGATCAGTTCGAGGACCTGGTCGGCCAGTCCTCCCAGATGCGCTCGGTCTTCAAGCTGGTGGAGACGGTCAGCTACTCGACCGCGACCGTGCTCATTCAGGGGGAGAGCGGCACCGGCAAGGAGCTGGTCGCGCGGGCGATTCACTTCCGCAGCCCGCGCAAGGACAAGCCCTTCGTGGCGGTGAACTGCTCGGCGCTCACCGACACCTTGCTGGAGAGCGAGCTCTTCGGGCACCTCAAGGGCAGCTTCACGGGCGCGACCACGAACAAGAAGGGCCTGTTCGAGGCGGCCGACGGCGGCACCATCTTCCTCGACGAGATCGGCGACATG
>VFKJ01000047.1 GCA_009885595.1 Myxococcales bacterium
CGCGTACTTCGTAGCCCTTGAGGCCCTTGACCTCGCCCACCCGCACCGCGTCCCAGGGCACGTCTTCGATCCGGCCTGACTCGTCGTCGATGAAGTGATGATGGGCCTCGAGGCGGGGGTCGAACACCGTGCGCCCCTCGGCGATCACCAACTGCCGCAGCAGTCCCTTCTCCACGAACAGGTGGAGGGTGTTGTAGACGGTCGCCCGCGACAGCATGGGGAAGCTCGCCTGCACCTGGGCCAGCACCTCGTCGGCCGAGGGGTGCTCGTCGGTCGCCAACACGTACTGCGCGACCGCGAGGCGCTGCGCCGACGGCTGAACGCCGGCGTCCTTGAGCTGGGTCACGATGGTTGGACTCATTACGGGGTTAGACATAATCCAGAATTTGACATCGTCAACCAGAACTTTCTCGCGCAACCACGAAGCGTTGGGTGCATCTTCCCCGCGTCGAAACACACCCGACGCACACGGAGGCGGAACGAACATGGTGAAGAAGACCGAGAAAGCTGGGGCAGTGGCGGTGGACATCGGCATCGCGGAACAGGACCGCAAGGCCATCGCGGAAGGCCTCAACGCGCTGCTGGCCGACACCTACGCCCTCTACCTGAAGACCCACGCGTTCCACTGGAACGTCACCGGGCCGATGTTCCAGACGCTGCACCTGATGTTCGAGACCCACTACAACGAGCTGTGGCTCGCGGTGGATCCGGTGGCCGAGCGGATCCGCTCGCTGGGCTTCCCGGTGCGCGCCACCTACGGCGCGTTCAGCAAGCTCTCTTCGATCCCCGAGACTGAAGGCGTGCCCGAGGCGTCCGACATGGTGCGCGAGCTGGTGAAGGGTCACGAAGCGGCGGCGCGCACGGCCCGCTCAGTCTTCCCCCGGGCGGAGAAGGGCGGCGACGCGTCGACGGTCGACCTGCTCACCCAGCGCCTGCAGGTTCACGAGAAGACGGCGTGGATGCTGCGCAGCCTCCTGGCCTGACCCGTGGAGCTGCTCGACAACCCGATCCAGCGGTACGCCTGGGGCAGCCCGACGGCGATCCCCACCCTGCTCGGCAAGCCCCCCGATGGCACGCCTCAGGCCGAGCTGTGGCTGGGGGCGCACCCCTCGGCCCCCTCGCGCCTGCGCAGCGGGGCGAGCCTGGAGGAGCTGATCGCCGAGGCGCCCCAGCGGCTGCTGGGCGACGCCTCGCTCGCGCGCTTCGGGCCCCGGCTGCCGTTTCTCTTGAAGGTGCTGGCCGCCGGTCAGCCGCTCTCGCTGCAGGCGCACCCGAGCCTCGCGCAGGCGCGCGCCGGCTTCGCCCGGGAAGAGGCCGCCGGGGTTCCCCGCGACGCCCCGCATCGCAACTACAAGGACGCCAACCACAAGCCCGAGATCCTCTGCGCGCTCACCCAGTTCCACGCGCTGTGTGGGTTCCGTCAGCGCTCCGAGTCGGTGCGGCTCTTCGCGGCGCTCGGGCTGGAGACCACCGTGCTGATGGACCAGGGGCTGCGCGCGTACTTCGAGCAGGTGATGACGCTGCCGAAGGAAGCGCAGGGCGCGCTGGTGGACCGGCTGGTGGAGGCCGCGCGCAAGCCGGTGAAGGGCTTCGAGGCGGAGTGCCAGCTCGCGGCTCGCCTGCACGCGCTCTATCCCCGCGACGTGGGGATCATCGGCGCCTTGCTGCTCAACCTGGTGACGCTGCAGCCGGGAGAGGCGCTCTTTCTCGACGCGGGCAACCTGCACGCGTACCTCGAGGGCACCGGGGTGGAGCTGATGGCGAACTCCGACAACGTGCTGCGCGGCGGGCTCACCCCGAAGCACGTCGACGTGAAAGAGCTGCTCTCGGTGCTGAACTTCGCCGACGGCCCCGCCGAGGTGCTGCGCCAAAGCGCCCAGCCCGAGGCCGTCTACCGCACCCCCGCGCCCGACTTCCGGCTCTCGCGCGTCGCGGTGGCAGGCAAGCCCATCACCCTGCCCTCCCGCGGCGCCCAGGTGCTGCTGGTGGTGGAGGGCGAGGTGGCGGTGAAGGGCATGAAGCTGCGCTGCGGCAGCTCGGTCTTCATCGGCGCCGACGAAGGCGCGGTAGCGGTCTCGGGAACGGGCACCGTCTTCCGCGCCACACCGGGGAACGCGTGAAGCTCGCGCATTTCTCCGACGTTCACGTCACGCACTTTCCCTTGAGCGGAAAGCCCGCGCTCAAGCGGCTCGCCGCCGTCGCCAGCTACACCCTCGCCGGCCGGGGCCGACACTTCGCGGGCAGCGATCAGCGCATCGGCAAGCTGCTCGAAGACGTCGACGCGCAGGGCGTCGATCACGCGCTGTGCACGGGCGATCTCACCGGCGTCTCCACCGAGGCCGAGTTCGAGCGCGTCGCCGAGCTGTTCGGCCCGCGCCTGCAGCAGCCCGCCCGCTACACCGTCATTCCCGGCAATCACGATCGCTACGTGAAGGGCGCCCAGGGCCTGTTCGAGCGCCACTTCGCCGCCCTGAGCGAGGGCGGACAGTTTCCCTTCGTGAAGCACCTCGGGCCTCAGGTGAGCGTGGTGGCGATCGACGTGGCCCGCCCGACCAACCTCGTCGACTCCTCGGGGCTGTGCGGGGAAAAGCAGCGCGCCGCGCTCGAGGGCCTGCTCACCGATCGCAGCCTCAAGGGCCGCTTCGTGATCCTCGCGCTGCACTACGGCCTGCTGCGCTCGGAAGGCCAGCGCGATTCCCGGCCGCACGGGCTGCGCGACGATCTCGAGCTGATGGCGTTGATCGATCGCGACGACGTCACTCTCGATCTGGTGCTGCACGGCCACATGCACCGGCCCTACGTGGTGAAGACCAAGCGGCGCACCATCATCAACGCCGGCAGCGCGACCGACCTGCACGTGCGCCAGGGCTGCGGCTACCACGTGTACGAGATCGAGCCCGCCTCCGGCCGGGTGAAGATCGAGCGGCGCGCGTGGAGCGCCGGCCCCGCCCGGTATGAAGCGGTGGACTCCCCGCTGAATCGTGAGCTGAGCACCCGGTGGGAATGACGCGGCCGACCTTCAAGTTCGAACGGCAGCCGCAGCGCGCAGTCTCCCTCTCCCCCTGAAGGGGAGAGGGTCGGGGAGAGGGGCCGAACCACATGCTCGTATCGATCAGCCCGCTCGGGATGAACGGGGGCTCAGTTACAGCCGCGGTTGCTCTGGCAATTGCCGGGCTGACCGTTGTTGCGGGTGCACGCGGTCCCTTGAGGGCAATCGACGAAATCGGCGCAGTCCAGCAGGCTGTCACCGTCGTTGTCAGCGCGATCCGCGCAGTCGGCTTCGGCCTTCGCCGCCCCGCGGCAACGGCACTTCGGCCCGCCATCGGGAGCGAACACGCCGGCCGCCGAGCAAGCCGCCCCGTCACAGTCCACGTCGGCGCAGTCGATCATCGAGTCGCCGTCGTCGTCGGCCAGGTTGGCGCAGCTGCGCTCGGCCTTCCGGCCTGACGAACACACGCAGCTCGTGCCGCCATCGGCGCTGCAGGGGGCCGCGTCACACGACACCTCGCCGCAGTCGGTCGAGTTGTCGCAGTCGTTGTCGAGGCCGTCGCCACACAGCGTCAGTTCCTCTGGCGCCACCGGGCCGCCGTTGCACAGGCACGCGGGGCCGGTGCAGCGCTTGGTGGTGCCGGCCTGGCAGAACTGCGCCTCGCAGGCGGAGTCGTCGCAGTCGGTGCCGCCGTCGAGATCGTTGTCGAGCTGATCGGCGCAGTTCGTCTCGCGTCGCCCGCCGCCGATGCAGGCGCACCCCGCTCCGCAGAACTTGTTCGCGCAGTCGGAGTCCGCGCAGTCGGGCGCCCCGTCACCGTCGCCATCGAGGCCGTCGTCACAGGACACCTCGGTCTTCACGGCCCCCTGGCACAGGCAGTCCGAGCCGCAGGACTGCAGGTGGCAGGCGGCGTCCGCGCAGTCGATGCTGCCGTTTTGGTCGTCGTCGAGCCCGTTGGCGCAGTCGGTCTCGCCGCGCAGGGTGCAGGTGCCCGCCACGCAGCTGTCGGTGGCCTCGCAGGGATGGCCACAGGTGCCGCAGTTGGTGACGCTCGCCTGCAGGTCGTAGCCCTCATCGGTCGCGCCATCACAGTCGTCGTCGCGCCCGTTGCACAGCTCGAGCGCCCGGCCCTCGTCGCCGTCCAGCTTGCCGTCGCAGTCGTTGTCGATGCCGTCCCCGCAGAGCTCCTCGCCCGTCGGGTGGCAGCACACCTCGCCCAGGCAGACGAAGCCGCCCCCGCCGCAGTCGCGATCACTCTTGCAGGCATAGAGGACGTCGTCGGTGAAGGTGAACCGGCACCCCATGCCGATGAGCACTCCTACGCACAGCGCCAGGCCCAGCCGGGTGGTGGAGCGCATCAGAAGGTCCCTCCCAGGGAAAGCGTCCAGGTGGGCGGCCCCGCGTTGTCCGTCGGCTCTCCCACCGAGGTGAGCTCACGCGAAGGCGTCAGCGCCACCCAGGTGATGCCCCCGACCGCGAGCGCCGCCCCGCCGCCCACCAGCACGTTGGCGAGCACCGCGTTGGTCGCCGCGTCCATCGCTGCGGTCCGCGTCACCTGCACCGGCCGGCCGCCGGCGTCGATGCGCTGCTGCACGTCCTGCGTCGACAGGCCCAGCACCACGCCCACGGCGGCCGCCGCCACGCCCACGATCGCCACGTAGAGGCCGGGCCGCGCGAACACCGGCACCGGGGCCGTGCGCCTGGTGTCCACCCGGGCTATGGGCTTGGCCACCAGCTTCATTTCCACGTTCACGGTCTCCAGCGGCTTCACGGTGATCTGC
>VFKJ01000699.1 GCA_009885595.1 Myxococcales bacterium
AGGAGAGCGCATGACCATCCGCACCACGAAGCGCGTCGAGACCCTGCTGTCGAACAAGAAGATCAACAGCCAGGCCAACGACTACCGCTCGTACGGCCGGACCCTGCCGGGCCACACCCCGCCGCTGTTCGGGCAGCAGTACAAGTTCGGCAAGGCCGAGGCGCTCAAGCTCACCCGGTCGATCACCGCGACCTACGAGCCGGCCACGCAGAAGCGGGTGCTCAAGGAGATCCACGCGCGCTCCAGCACCAACCTGATGTCGAAGGGCACCGTGGCCCTCACCCGGGACGCCGCCGCCGAGCTCAACAGGATGGCGAAGAGCCTGGGGGTGGACCTCAAGTTCACCTCCGGTCAGCCGCGCCCGATTCAC
Organism: Myxococcales bacterium; assembly: GCA_009885595.1. Classification (GTDB taxonomy): domain Bacteria; phylum Myxococcota; class Myxococcia; order Myxococcales; family Myxococcaceae; genus Archangium_A. The sequence continues at coordinate 371 of VFKJ01000699.1, forward strand.
CCGGTGGGCTGAAGGGCCATGGCGGGGAAGAAGAAGCTCACCACCGACGCCGAGGTGAAGGCCGAGGTGGACTCGTTGCTGGGCCAGTTCGGCGTGGTGGGCGAGGCCGAGGGTGACTTCGGCGAAGGCGCGCTGCCGGTGGTGAAGGATGGCGGCCGTCATCAGACCGCGCCGTCTGGCGACGTCGACGCGCTGTGGGGCGGCAAGAAGAAGTGACCCGAGGCGGAGCGACCAGGTGAGCGAGCGGAGCCGCCCCAGCGGAACGCTGGGCCAGGCAGCTGGAGCGAAGCGGAAGATGCCCCGAGGCGGAGCGACCAGGTGAGCGAGCGGAGCCGTCCCAGCGGAACGCTGGGCCAGGCAGCTGGAGCGAAGCGGAAGATGCCCCGAGGCGGAGCGACCAAATGAAGCGGGCGGGGGCGAGCTCGGCGCCGGGCGGCCCGTGGAAGAAGCTGCGCACCGCGCGCGCTGCCCGGGTCCGCTCGGCCTTGTTCGAGCTGCCCCCAGGCGCCGTACCTCGCAACGACGCCGCGCGCCGCTTCTGGTCGGAGCGCACCTGGAGCGAGTTCGCCGCGGTGCCCGCGGTGGCCCAGGTGGTGCTGGCGCTGGTGCGCGAGGGCGCGCCGCTCGACACCCTGGGCGCGTACACGGCCATCGCCGACGACGAGGTCCGCCACGCGCTGTTGAGCCGCGAGCTGGCGCAGAAGCTGGGCGGCTACCTGGACGAGATCCCCGAGGGGCTGGCGTACGCGCCGCGGGGGCTGGCGACGCCCTCCGACGTGCCGGCGCACGTGTGGGCGATGGCGAACGGGTGCTTCTCCGAGACGGTGTCGCTCGCGCTCATTCGCGCCCGGCACGCGCGCACGAAGCACCCCGTGGTGCGGGCGGTGCTGGCCGAGACGCTCAAAGACGAAGCGGTGCACGTGCGGGTGGCCTGGGAGGTCGCGGAAGGGCTGCTCCCCACGCTCGACTCCGTCACCCGGACCGAGCTGCGCGGCTACGGCGCGGACCTGGCCGAGATGCTGCGGCGCACGTTCGGGACCCAGGGGCTGCCGCCGGCCCTGCAGCGCGGTGAGCGGCGGCTGCGCGATCGCACGGCGGAGGCGGGGCTCGGCGCCTTGAGCGCAGCCGAGGAGAACGAGGTGGTGGACGCGGCGCTCGCGGAGATCGACGAGCGGCTGCGCCCGCTGCTCGAGTGAACGAGGCGCTCGAGCGGCGCGCGGTGCTCGCGGCCGCCCTGCTGACCCTGGTGGTGGTGCTCTTCCGGGTGCCGCCCTCGGTGCTCTCGGGCATCGACGCCGCCTGCTACGCGAACATCGCGGGCGATCTCGCGGCGCGGCCGTTCAGCAGCTGGGCTGACCTGCGGTGGGACGGCGGGCGATCGTTCTTCGAGCATCCCCCGCTGGCGCTGTGGCTCGAGGGGGCGTGGTTCACCGCGTTCGGCCCCTCGGCCGCGGCGGCGGTGTGGTGGGCGCGCGTGCTCGCCTTCGCGCTCGCGCTGCTGGTCTTCGTGATGGGGCAGCGGCTCGCGCCGCGCTTCGGGGGCGTGGCGAGCGTGCTGGGGCTGTTGAGCCTCGCTTCGTTCCAGCGGGAATCGCAGAACCCGATGTTCGAGCTGCCCCTGGCGGTGGCGTGCGTGGCGGCGTTGCTGGGGGCCGAGGCGCTGCCGAGCTCGCGCCGGGCGGTGTTCGTCTTCGCCGCCTGCGCGGTGGCGGCCTTCTGGGTGAAGGGCATCGTGGCGCTCGCGTTGCTGGCGGCGCTGCCGTGGGCGTGGTTCCGCGGAGCGAGCGCGAGCCGACTGCTG
>VFKJ01000473.1 GCA_009885595.1 Myxococcales bacterium
CCGCTGGCGCAAGGAGAGGGAGCGCAGGCCGCCCCCGGTCCCGGAAGGCTCCTCCCCACCGCACGCGCCCAACAACCCCGACATCACCAACACCAGTGCCGACCGTTCCATGAAGCCTCCCGGGTGAAGTGGCACCATCGCCCGGCGCTGTGACGGCTCAGGTCAGCGTGATCGAAGGCCCGCCCGTTGCACCGGGAGGCTCCAACCGCTGCGCCCCTGAACCGGGGTGCGCAAGGGCTGCAGCCCCTCCGTGGGTGGCAGGGAGCGTGCACACAAAGGCGGTGCATGAAGCACAAGCTCTTCGTCGGCGGGTTGGGGTTGTCGGTGGTCCTCCTGGTTCCCGTGGTGCTGGCGCAGCGCGCCGCGCCGATGCGTGAGCCACCCCCCAGGGCGCTGGCGGCGCCGATCGGCTCCGCGTACCTCCTCAACTTCGATCCGCGGAAGATGGCCACCGTCGAGGGCAGGGTGGTGCGCCTGCACCAGGTGCCGAACACCAAGGTGTGGCTCACCAGCCTGAACGCGCTGGTGCGGACCGGCGAGGGCGACGTCAACGTCGAGCTCGGGCCAGCCTGGTTCATCGACAACCAGGAGCTGCACCTCGCGGTCGACGACAAGATCACGGTGAGCGGCTCGCGCGTCAAACCCAACGGCGTCGACACCATGATCGCCACCGAGGTGAAGCGCGGCACCGAGGTGCTGCGCCTGCGCCGGGAAGACGGCACCCCGGTGTGGGTCGCCTGGATCGGCGTCACCCCGTCCGCGGTGCGTTAGCGGGGCTACTTGACCAGCAGCGCCCGCTTGTCCTTCTTCTCCTTGAACTCCTCGGCCTCGGGCAGCGGCTCCTTCTTGGTGCTGATCACCGGCCACTTGCCCGCGAGCTCGGCGTTGAGCCCCTTGTACTCGTCCCAGTTCGGGGGCAGCGAGCTGTCGGGATAGATCGCCTTCGTCGGGCACACGGGCTCGCACGCGCCGCAGTCGATGCACTCGTCCGGGTGGATCACGAGGAAGTTCGGCCCCTCGTAGAAGCAGTTCACCGGGCACACCTCGACACAGTCGGTGTACTTACATTTGATGCAGGGCTCCGCGACGATGTAGGCCATTTCGTTGTTCTCCTCGGGTTCAGGTCATTCACTCGAGCCGTCGACGACCACCACGTCGTCGCGCAGCACATTCGGCGAGAGGCAGGTCTTCTCTTCGTCTGCCATGTCGAGCAAGAGATCTTTCGCGAAGATCCGCACGTCCCGCGCCCAGCCTGCAGGATCATTCATGGGGTTGATTTCGGTCAGGCGCAGCACCAGGGCGCGCTGGAGCGCGTGCTCCTCGTCCATCGCGGCCTTCCGCTGAGGACCCCAGGCGTCGATCTTCTCCAGCACCGGCTGGAGGATCGCCTCCTCGTGCTCGATGTGCCGCAGGAAGGTCTGCAACATGTTGGTGAGCTGCTGGTGCGCGTTCTGGAGCGCCGGCTGGTCTCCCTCGGCGACCCGGTCGAGCAGCGCCTCGATGGTGGTGAGGTTGCCCCGCAACCCCTCGTGCTCGACCAGGATGATCTTCCGGATCTTCGAGTTTTCCATGGCTCGCCTTCTCCTCGTCAGTGGCCCTGCAGGAACGCGCTGGCCGCTCTCGCCGCCTCTTCCACCAACGGCCGGGGATAGAGCCCCAGCCCCACCACCGCCACCAGGCACACCGCGATCGCCGCCTGCAGCGATCGCCCCGCGCGCACCGGTTCCTTCGAGGTGCCCTCGGCCATGAAGGTCGAGCGCGCCACGCTCAGGTAATAGAACAGGCCCACCACCGCGACCACCACGCCTACCGCGACCAGCAGCCCCTGGCCCGCGCGCCAGGCGGCGAGGAACACGAAGAGCTTGGCCCAGAAGCCCACCACGAAGGGGATGCCGGCCAGCGAGAGCAGGAACACCAGCAGCGCCGCGCCCAGCCAGGGCGAGCGGCGGGACAGGCCCGCCAGCAGCGAGATCTGGTGGCCGCCGCTGCTCTGCGCCGCCGCGTGCACCACCAGGAAGGCGCCCAGGTTGGTGAACACGTAGGTGGCGATGAAGAACAACGCCATCGCCACGCCCTCTTCGGTGCGCGCCACCAGCGCGATCAGCACGTAGCCAATCTGCGCGATGCCCGAGAACCCCAGCAGCCGCCGCGCGTCCGTCTGCGGCAGCGCGAAGAGGTTGCCCACCACCATGCTGGCCGCGGCGATGAGCCCGAGCGCCGGCGCCCACACCGCGTGCTGCTGCGCCCAGCCCGAGAGGAGCACCACCGTCAGCGCCGCCATGCCGCCGGCCTTGGGCGCCACCGAGAGGAACGCCACGAACGGGGTCGGCGCGCCTTCGTAGGTATCAGGCACCCACATGTGGAAGGGCACCGCGCCCACCTTGAAGCCCATGCCGCCCAGCACCATCAGCATGCCGACCGCCGCCAGGGGCGAGAGGGGACCCGAGGGCACCGCGGAGAGCGCCGTAGATCCGGTCGCGCCGATCACCAGCGCCAGCCCGAAGAGGGTGAAGGCCGAGCTCGCCACTCCGGTGACGAACAGCTTGAGCGCCGCTTCCGGCCCGAGCTTCGGCTCGTTCGCCGGCCCATCGGTCTTCGCGTACGCGGCCAGCACGTAGAGCGGAATGCCCATCAGCTCGAAGGCGACGATCAGCAGCACCCAGTCGCGCGCGCCGGGCAGCAGCATCATTCCGCACAGGCTGAAGAGCAGCAGCGCGTAGTACTCGGCCTGGCGATGCGGGGTGTGTTCCTCGAGCCAGTCGATGGATCCGAGCACTCCGAGGGCGCCGGCGATCAGGAACACCCGCTTGAAGAAGAGCACCCAGGGGCCGGCGAGGTAGACGCCGTGCGGCACGGTGCCGGAGGTGTCGAGCACGTACGAGGCGCCCAGGGTGGCGACCAGGACCCCCGCGGTGATCCAGCCGAGCACGCGGCCCGGCACCTTGAAGAACGCGTCGACGCCGAGCACCAGCGCGGCGGCGGCGGCCACGATGAAGTCGAG
>VFKJ01000196.1 GCA_009885595.1 Myxococcales bacterium
CTACGACAACATCCCGCGAAAGGCTCGACCGCCCCGGTGTCATCATCACATCGCTTCGCTCACTGAGGACCAGAGAGCTCCGCGCGGAGAGGCCTGTTCCGATGAAGCGCCGAGGGGAGGCCCCGATTCACCACGCCCCTCGAGGCTTCGATGGTCCAGACTCCCCGCGATGCCGCCCCTCGCCACCGTCGCCGCCCCGCGCTCCCTCTGCGTGCTCCTCGCCGCGCTGATGGTGGCCTGTGGTCCCCGCGCCGGCGACCCCTCGCTGGGCCTTCCGCCGGGCGGGCTCGACCTCCACCTGCACTGCCAGTTCCCCGCTCAGACGTGCGAGGGGGGCGTGCCGTGCTGTGACCTCGCGGGGTGGACAGCGCTGACCGGCGGGAAGGACACCCCTGCAGGAGCGCTGCTCTCGCTCGAGCACTTCGCCGTCATCTCGCCCGACGCCGGCCGGCCCCCGCACATCCCCTTCCAGAACGAGAGCGCGCGCCTCACGCACGCCAGGGCCCCATCGGTGCTGTGGTTCTCGAGCTTGCCGTGCTGGCACGAGCAGGCCTGGGGCCCGGGCTGGCTGGCGAGGTGCTCCGCGGACGTCGACGCGCAGCTCGCGCTCGGGGCGAAGGGCTTCAAGGACCACGTGGGGAAGACCTTCATGCACAGCGCGAAGGTCGGCGACGGGCTCCGCTGGCTCGGCGCGTGGAATCGCGCGCACGGCAACTGCGTGGTCGCCGACGGCGTGGCCTCGCCCAACGCGGCTTGCCTCGAGACGGCCGGCGCCCGCTACCCCGCGCTCGAGGACGACTACCGCGCGCTGGTGCGGCACATCGTGGAGGACAAGCAGGCGGTGCTGGTGACGCACATGCGCGACTTTGGCAGCGGCCCCGAGCAGTGCCTCGACCAGGTGCTCCAGGTGCTGCGCCCCTGCGCCGAGGTGATGAAGGACCAGGTGCTCTCCTTCGCCGCGTGGGCGGAGGCCACCTTGAGTCCCGCCGCCCGCCGCCGCGTGGTCCTCGCGCACCTCGCCTTTCTCCAGGGCGAACCGGACGTGCTCCGGCAGGTGCTGGCCGCCGGCCTCAGCGTGGACACCGCCGCGATGATCACCCAGCTCCGGCACTGCGAGGCCCGCGCGCTCCTCGCTCAGTTTCCTGATCAGCTGCTCTGGGGCACCGACGCCGAGCTCGGAGGCGCGTGCCTGGGGCCGACCATGGCCTCGTGGACGCACCTGCTCACGGGCTCGATGGACGAGGAACTGCGCTTCACCGGCACCTGCGCCGGCGACGTCACCCTCAGCGGGCTCGACCTGAAGACCGCGAGGGTGAAGCGCTGCATGGAGGTGCTCCCCGACCGTGCCTACGAGCGCTTCGTCGGCGGGAACGCGCGGACGCTGCTGGGGTTGTGACGCGGCCCCCCGGCACCGAACTCGCAGGCGACCTATGCGAGGCGTCCGGGAGGAAGTGCGACCGGGCGCGTTGGCCTCGCGGAGAAGCCGGTGCAGCACTGAGCGCCTCGAAGCTGAGCGCCTGCCAGTGTTGCTGCGCGTCGAACAGCAACGAGAGCTCGATGCCCTGGTCCCGCGCGTCGCCGATGAACTGAATCACCGCGTCGACGGTGGTCGCGTTGAAGGACTCCAGCGGACCGGGGCGATGGGAATGGACGCCCACCTCGCCCACCTCGCCCCCGCGGCTCAGCGCGCCTGTCGCCTTCGCCTTCGCCCGAGGCGGGCGTAGAGCGCGGGCACGACGAGCATGTTCAACGCCGTCGACGAGAGGAGGCCGCCCAGAATCACCACGCCCATCGGCGCCTGAATCTCGTTGCCCGGTTGGTCCCCCGCCAGCACCAGCGGGATGAGCGCGAGCCCGGCGCAGAGCGCGGTCATGAGAATGGGAGACAGCCGCTCCAGCGAGCCTCGCTCCACCGCCTCGTCGAACGGAGCCCCCTCGACGTCCTGCAGGTGCTCGTAGTGGGAGATCATCATGATGCCGTTGCGCGTCGCGATGCCGAAGAGGGTGATGAAGCCGACCAGTGAGGCGACGCTCAGCACGCCCCCGCTCAGGGACACCGCGATCACGCCGCCGATGAGCGCCAAGGGCAGGTTCACCATCACCAGCAAGGCCGTGCGCACCGAGCGGAAGGCCAGGAAGAGCAGCAAGAAGATGCCGGCGACGACGAACACCCCGAGGAAGGTGATGGTGCGGGTGGCGTCGCTCTCGCTCTCGAACTGGCCGCCGTAGACCACGTAGTAACCCTGCGGCAGCTTCACCTCGCGCTCGATGCCCGCGCGGAGGTCGTTGATGACGCTGCGGAGGTCGCGCCCCCCGACGTTGGCCATCACCACGATCTTCCGCTGCGCGTTCTCGCGGGTGATCATGTTCGGGCCGGTGTCCTCGCGGATGCTGGCCAGCATCTTGAGCGGCACCTTGGTGCCCACCGGCGTGTCGATGAGGGTGTTCCCGATGGACTCCGGGTCGGCGCGCGCGCTGTCGGGGAAGCGCACCACCACCGCGTAGGTGCGCTGGTTGTCGAGCACGTTGGTGACCTTGTTGCCGGCGAAGGCGGTCTCGACGATCTCGGCCAGCGCGCCCGACCGCAGCCCGTAGCGCGCGATGCGATCGCGGTCGAACTTGATCTGCAGTTGGGGGATGTCGACCTGCTGCTCGACGGACACGTCGACGGCGCCGTCCACCTTCACCATCACCTTGCGAATGTCCTCGGCCGAGGTGCGCAGCTGGGAGAGGTCGTCGCCAAAGAGCTTGATGGCGATGTTCGCCCGGGTGCCCGAGAGCATGTGGTCGATGCGGTGCGAGAGCGGCTGCCCGATGACGATGACCATCCCGGGGAGCGAGGCGAACTCCTTCCTCAGCGCCCCCAGGAACTCGGCCTTGCCACGCTCCCTCATCACCAGCCGCACGTCGATCTCCGCCGAGTTGACGTCTTGCGCGTGCTCGTCGAGCTCGGCCCGCCCCTGCCGGCGCGCGGTCGACACCACCTCGGGGAAGGAGAGCAGCAGTTGCTCGAGGCGCTGGTTGAGCCGGTCGGACTCTTCCAGCGAGGTCCCCGGCAAGGTGACGGAGCTCAGCGTGAGCGAGCCTTCGTTGAAGTCGGGCAAGAAGGTGCGCCCCAGGAAGGGGATGAGCACCAACGCCGCCGCCAGCAAGGCCAGCGAGGCGGCGATGAGGGTGGTCGAGTGCTCGAGCGCGGCGCGCAGCGTGGGCCGGTAGGCGGCCTTGAGCCAGCGCACCAGGAAGCTGTCGCCGTGGGTGAGGGCCCCCGCGCGCGGCAGCACGTAGGCGCACAGCGCGGGCGTCAGCGTCAGCGCGACCACCAGCGACGCGAAGATGGCCACCAGGTAGGCGAAGCCCAGCGGCGCCAGCAACCGGCCCTCGACCCCCGAGAGGAAGAAGAGCGGCACGAAGACGAGCATCACGATCAACGTCGCGAAGACGATGGAGCCGCGCACCTCGCGAGAGGCCTCGAAGATGACCTCCAGCGCTGGTTTGCGAGAGGCCTCGGGCTGGGCCTGGCTCTCCCGCAGGCGCCGGAAGACGTTCTCCACGTCGATGATGGCGTCGTCCACCAGCGCGCCGATGGCGATGGTGAGGCCACCCAGCGTCATGGTGTTGATGGTGACGCCCGCGGCGCGCATGGCCAGCATCGACACGATGAGCGAGACGGGCAGCGCCGCGAGCGAGATGAGCGTCGTGCGCACGTTCAGGAGAAAGAGGAAGAGGATGAGGGCGACGAGGATGGCCCCGTCTCGCAGGGCGACGGAGACGTTGCGAATGGCCGTCTGAATGAAGTCGGCTTGCCGGAAGAGCTGCCGGTCGATCTTCATCCCCTCGGGCAGGGCCTGCTGAATCTCGTCGAGCTCCTGGTCGATGCGCCGGGTGAGCTCGAGCGTGTTGGCGCCGGGCTGCTTGAGCACGCCCATCACCACCGCCGGCTCGGCGTTCGACGAGCCCTCCCCGCGCTTGATGCCGGGGCCCACCACGACGTCGGCCACCTGGCCCACCAGCACGGGCACGCCTTCGCGCACGGTGACCACCGTCTTCTCGAGGTCTTCGCGGGAGCCGATTCGCCCCACCCCGCGAATGAGCTGCTCCTGAGCGCCGCGCACCAGGAACCCGCCGGTCGAGTTCTCGTTGGACTGCCGCAGCGCCTCCAGCACCTGGTCGAGGCTCACGTCGAAGGCCTGCAGCTTCTGGGGCGCCACCAGCACCTGGAACTGCTTCACCCCGCCGCCGATGGGGATGACCTGCGCGACGCCCGACAAGGAGAGCAGCCGCTTGCGAATGACCCAGTCGGCGGTGTCCCGCACCTCCATGGGCGGGTGGCGGTCGCTCTTCACGCTCAGAAAGAGGATCTCCCCCATGATGGACGAGATGGGCGCCAGCGTGGGTGGCCCCAGGCCTGACGGGATCTGCGAGGACACGAGCTGCAGCTTCTCGTTCACGATTTGGCGGGCGACGTAGATGTCCGTGCCCCAGTCGAACTCCACCCAGACGATGGAGATGCCGACGCCCGAGGCCGAGCGCACCCGGCGCACGCCCGTCGCGCCGTTGACCGCCGTCTCGAGCGGGAACGTCACCAGCGACTCGACCTCCTGGGGGGCGAGGCCGTGCGCTTCCGTGATGAGGGTGACGGTGGGCGCGGTGAGGTCGGGGAAGACATCGACCGGCATGCGCCACGCGGTGACGGCGCCGTAGACGGTGATGGCGATCGCCGCGACCACCACGAAGAGGCGGTTCTTGAGCGACCACCGGATGACGGAATCCATCGAGGACATGGGCGCGCTCCCTTCAGTGCACGTGGCCGTGCTGGGGAATGGCGCCAGAGGCCGCCGTCAGCTTGAGCTCGTAGCCGCCGCGGGTGACCACCTGCTCGCCCGCGACCAACCCTTCCTTCACGCCCACCCACCCGAGGCTGCGGGGCCCCAGCGTCAGCGCGCGGCGTTCGAAGCGCTCCCCCTCGACCTGGACGTAGGCGACGGGCTTTCCGCCTTCGTCCAGCACCGCCGTCTCGGGGATGGCGAGGCCGCGGGTGACGGCTCCGGTGGCGACGTACACGGTCGCGAACTGGCCGATGCGCAGGCGGCCGGAGGGGTTCTCCAGCTCGAAGATGACCGGCACCGTGCGGCTGTGCGGGTCGATGACCCGGCCGATGGTGACGAGCTTGCCGTTCTTCTCGTCGACGACGAAGGGCTGCTCGTAG
>VFKJ01000428.1 GCA_009885595.1 Myxococcales bacterium
CCGCGACCAGGAACGGATCGTCGAAGCCCTCGATGTAGAGCACCGGCAGCTGGATGTGGGGTGGCACATCCCTGAACTTCTGGTTCCCTGGCAACGCCCAGAGCGGGGAGCTCGGCAGCGCCGAGTCGAGCCACTCGCGGTACCACTCGCGCTTGCCGCCGAAGGCCGCTTCGTCGCACTCGAGGTGCGGGCGATGCGCGAGGGCGAGCTCGAAGCTCCTCTTCGGGTCGTCGGGCCGCTCGCGCGCCGGCATGTAGCTGGCCCAGGCGGTGATGAGCTCGTGAGGGAAGAGGCCGCGCTCCGAGAGCACCGGCCGCAGATCGGTGCCGAACACCGCGAGCACCAGCGTCTTCACCTTCGCAGGCAAGTTCGTCGACGCCGCCAGCGCGGTGCCAGCGAGATACGACTGACCATAGAGCGCGATCGACTCCGCGAAGGGCTGGGCGTCGAGCCAGGCGAGCGTGTCTTCGCCATCGGCGACCTCGTGCACCAGCGGGTGCCACTCGCCTTCACTCTCGCGTTGCCCGCGGACGTCCTGCAGCACGCAGCCGATGCCGTAGCGCGCGAACACGCTGCAGGAGAGCGTGAAGAGAAGGTCGCGCGGGTAGGGGTTGCGCATCAACACGACGGGCGCGCGCTCCACGCCTTCGGGCATCAACACGTGGGTCTTGAGCTTCACCCCGTCGCGCATCACCACGTCGACGTCGCGCCAGGTGCCTTCGCCGTGCGTGTAGTCGGGCAGGCCGTTGCTCGCGCGAATGATCTGCTGCGGCAGCGAACAGGAGAAGACGAGGGCGGAGAGGAAGAGCCACTTCATTTGGGGAGAGCGGAACCTAGCTCACCAGTTACAGGAGGGGCGAGGCGCTCGCCCGCCCGGCAGCTGCGCGCAGAGGGCCCATCAAGACGATGCGGGCTGCGGTCAAAATCGACTGGCGCGCGCCGCAGCCCGCGAGATTCGCTCGCGCCCGCCCGGTGGCGTGAACGGTGCTGAGCACGCCTCCATGTTCCGAGAATTTTCCGTCTTCCTCGAAGGACGTGCCGTGTCGGCCATTCCACTTTCGGGGACCGAGGTCTGTTCTGCGCAGGTCGGGCAATTTTCGGCCGAGCAGCAGCTGGGCCTCGACGCGGCCCTCACCCACTTTCCTCTCTCGGAGCGCCTCGACCGGACTCACCCCGCCTGGCGAGTTCCCAACCCGGCCGGGGGCTCGCTGCGGGTGCAGATGGCGGACGACCACAGCCGCCTGAGGATCACGGGGGAAGCGACGGTCGAGCTCGTTCTTCGGGTCTTCGTCTCGCTCCACCACGCGGTGCCGCAGGTGGCCATCGAAGATCTGCTCACCCACGTGGTGCATGATCGGGGTTCGCTGCTTCGCCTGGCGATCTTCGGCTATGACGCCGCGCCCACAGAGCTCAGCCAGGCGTGAGCGCGGCGGCCGGTCGCAGCTCGTGAGCGCCCCCCACCAGCGAGGCCACCAGCGCGGAGCCCACCAGCTGGTGGGCCAGGCCGAACCACAGCAGCCCGTCGCCGTGCGTGGCGTAGATCAGCGTGAGGATCCCCAGCACCACCTGCAAGAGCCCCAGCCCCAGCACCAGGTGCCGCTCGAGCCCCAGCGCTCGCCGGCTCGCCCACCACCACGCGATGAACCCGACGAGCAGCAGGTAGCCCAGCGTGCGGTGAATGAAGTGCACCGACTGCCAGTGCTGCCACGGCAGCTCGCTCCACAAAGCGTTTGGGAGCCACAGGCCGTTGATGTCCGGCCAGCTCGGCGCCATCAGCACCGCCTTGAGCCCCGCGAGGAACGCGCCCCAGGTGAGCTGCAGCGCGAGCAGCCCGACCAGCGCCCAGGTCAGCTTGCGCAGCGCCGGAGTGGCCTGCGCGCTGGGCCTGGGCCGCAGCACCCCCAGGCCGGTCCACACCAGCGCGCAGAGCAGGAACAGCGCCAGCATCAGGTGCGCGGCGAGCCGCAGGTGGCTGACGTAGACGAGCTGCTGCAGGCCGCTGACGACCATGAACCAGCCCAGCGCGCCCTGCAGCCCGCCGAGCGCGAACAGCACCAGCAGCTGCCGCCCCAGGCCGCTGATCTGGCCGCGCTTCCAGAAGATCAGAAACGGCACGCCGAAGACCACGCCCAGCAACCGGCCCCAGAGGCGGTGGAACCATTCCCAGAAGTAGATGAAACGAAACTCGTCGGGCGTGAGGTGCGACTTGAGCTGAACGTACTGGGGAATCTGCTGGTACTTCGCGAACGCCTCGGCCCACCCGGCCTCGTCGAGCGGCGGGATCACGCCCAGCAGCGGCTTCCACTCGGTGATGGACAGCCCGGAGTCGGTCAGGCGCGTGATGCCGCCCAGCCCCACCTGGATCAGCACGGCGAACGCGACGAGCAGCAACCACCAACCGACCGCCCGGGGCGGCGACGACGAAGACATCAGTGCTCCTTCCCATCAATCCGGGGCTGCAGCACCAGCGGCGTGATGCGCGCGGTGATGAGGAAGAAACATGCGCTCCAGCAGCTGGCGGCGACCCACAGCAGGGTGAAGTACTGCGCGGGGAAGAGCTGCGGCAAAACCACTCTGGTGAAGAAGGCGATCAGCATCAGCCCCAGGGCGGCCTGGTCGACGCGATCGAACACCACCGGCCGGCCCGTGTGGCCCTTGGCGATGCGGGTCATCATCGCGGGGATGATCAGGCCCATGGTGCCGAAGGTGAAGAGGTGCACCGACAGCGCGCCCACCCATTTGATCGGGAGGGAGTCGATGACCAGCTGCGCCGCCAGCGCCAGCCCGCCCAGGTACATCACGGCGATCTCGAGGCGCGGCAGGGTGCGGTGCGCGCTCCAGTAGCCGAAGCGCGCCACCAGCAGCACGGCGAGCGACACCGAGAGCCCGCTGCGCAGCGCGCCCGGCAGCCAGGGCCCGAAGATCAACCCCAGCGCCAGCGCCTTGATCGCGGTGTCGACGGCGAAGACCCTGGGCAGCGTGAGCTGGAAGGCGCCCTTCATGAACGGGGGCAGCGTGCGCTCGAGCATCACCACGAAGGCCATGCGGAAGAGGCCGATGGTGAGGTCCCGCCCCAGCTCGAAGGTGGTGGGGCCCAGCAGCAGCGCCTTCGCCACCAGGAACAACGGCAGCACCAGGAGGAAGAGGAAGTTGTCCTTGTAGCTGTCGGTGGCGCGGTGACGAATGAGGGTCCACGTCAGCAGCGCGATCAACGTCACCAGGAAGAGCTGGCCGGCCAGCAGGAACAGGGGCGAGCCCAAGGAGCACCAGACCGCGACGCGCTCGAGCAGCCAGGCCGCCACCAGCACCTGCAGCGCCCGCCCGTGATGGCCGCGCACCGACACCCAGTTCTTGGTCGCGGTGAGCAGGAAGCCGCCCAGCACGGCCAGGCCGAAGCCGTAGAACATCTCGTGCGCGTGCCAGGTCGTCATCGGCAGCGCCGGCGGCGGGGGCAGCTTCCCGGTGAACACCGCCATCCACACCAGCGGCAGCAGCGCCGCGGCCAGGGCGGCGAGCGGGAAGAACGGTCGGAAGCCCACCAGCCACAGCGGGTGTCCGGTCCACTTCGGGCTGGGGGGCGCAGGCTGCATCGGGGCATCCCATGCCATGTTCGAACTGGTCGGACCACCAAAACCCATGATCTCCCTCTCCCCCACAGGGGAGAGGGTGCGGGAGAGGGGCGAACGCTTGCGGCGGGGACGATGCCAATGCTAGCAACTGGTCGGACCAGTCATGACACCCCGCCCCGCTCCCGCCCGCCGCAACATCGCCGAGCGCATCGCGCGCACCCTGCGCGCCTCGATCGTGAAGGGCCGGCTGCAGCCCGGTGAAGCGCTGCCTTCCGAGCGGGTGTTGGCCGAGAAGTACGACGTCAACCGCTCCAGCGTGCGCGAGGCGATGAAGCGGCTGGAAGGCTGGGGGCTGGTCACCATCCGCCAGGGGGGCGCCACCCGGGTCGCCGAGGTGCTCCTCGACGCCGGGCTCTCGCTCTTGCCCGAGCTGCTGGAGGCAGGGGGCGAGCTGGGCCTGGGGATCCTGCATGACCTGCACGAGCTGCGAGGCCTGCTGCTGGGCTGGTCGGCGGAGCAGGCCGCCCTCAAGGCCGACGCCGCCTCGATCGCCAGGCTCGAGCAGCTGGTGCGCTCGCTCTCGGAGCCGCGCCTCAAGCCCGCGGCGCTGCAGTCGCTCGACTACGACTTCTTCGAACAGCTCGTGCTCATCTCGGGAAACCAGCTGCTGGTGCTCTTCGCGAAGGTGGTGCGCGACATCTACTTCCGCGCGCCCGAGCGGTTCCTCCCGATGTACCGGGCCGACGTGTTCGATCCCGAACACCACCGGCGCGCGGTGGCCGCCATCAAGGCGAAGGACCCACGCGGCGCCGGCGACGCCATGCGCGCGCACGCCGCTTCCGCCATGTCTCTCTTGAGAAAGGGCCAGGCATGACCTCGCTCATCACGAAGCCCGAGCCGCTCGACAACGAACTGCGCTTCCACGGCCAGAAGGGCCACGTGGAGAGCTACTTCCTGCGCGCCAACCACCCCACCCGGCCGCTGGCGCTCTGGCTCAAGGCCACCATCCTCGCGCCGCTGCATGGCCCCGCGGTGGCGGAGAGCTGGTTCATCTTCTTCGACGGCGAGAAGAACACGACCTTCGCGAACAAGCAGACCACCCCCTTCAGCGCGGCCTCGTTCTCCGGCGACGGCGCGGCGATCAAGGTCGCGGGCGTGGACTTCGTGTTCGACGCCGTGGGCTCCGCGCGCGGCTCGATGCCCAGCCCCGAGGGGACGGCGCGCTTCGAGCTCACCTGGAAGAAGGACGAGTCGCCCATCGCGCAGCCGCTGCGAATGCTGCCCTTCCGGTTTCTGCGCACCGGCTTCTTCCCGAAGTCGAAGATGGAGACGCCCTTCCCTTCGCTGCACCTCTCCGGGCGGATCGAGCTGCCGACCGGCACGGTGAACCTGGAAAACTGGCTCGGCGCCCAGGGCCACAACTGGGGCAAGGAGCACTACTTCGAGTACGCGTGGGGCCAGTGCGTCTTCCCCGAGCACGACGTGATGGTGGAAGCGGGCACGGGGCGCGTGCGGGTGGCAGGGAAGATCTCTCCGCGCCTGTCCATCATGGTGGTGCGCAAGGGCGCGCGCGTCTTCCGCTTCGACACCATCTTCGACATCTGGCGACAGCGCGCAGAAGTGGCGAGCGATCGCTGGCTGGTTTCGCTGCGCAGCTCCGACGGGGAAGCGACGTTCGAGCTCGACGCCGCGCACCGACCCATGGTGTGCCTGGGCTACGACAACCCCAACAACGAGCGCTCGTACTGCTTCAACAGCAAGCTCGCCAAAGCCACGCTCACGGTGCGCCCGGCCGACGGCGCCTCGTTCACCTGTCACAGCGCGCACGGCGCGGCGCTCGAGTTCCTGCGTCGCGAGGCTGATCCCCGCTTTCCCCACGTCGTCTGAAACGAGCACCCCATGAAGATCGCCTTCGTCGAGACCATGCGCGGCTTCATCACCCCGAAGTCGGGCCCTTCCGTCCCGGTGGACTTCAACGTGCGCGCCTCGGGCGGCGCCGGCGGTCACTTCACGCTCGAGGGCGTGGTGCACGCCGGCCCGTGGGTCGACGAGACCACCTGCGAGGGCACGCTCGACCTCTCGGTGCTGCCCGCGCGCATGAAGTACGACGTGCGCTTCAAGTCGGTTGAGGGGCGCCCGCTTCGCCTGCACGGAGCCAAGCGACCGAGCCCGCTCTCGCCGGTGAAGTCGATGACGGTGTTGCCCATCGAGCTCTCGGACGAGCGCGGTGAGCTGCTCGCCGCCGGCACGATGACCTTCGATCTCACCGAGCTGCCCGGCTTCCTGGCGTCGTGGCTGCCACGTCCGTCGCGCGCGCACCGCCAGCTCGAGGCCCGTCGCATCGCGGTGGCCCGCCTGCACCTCCTGTCCCCCTCTCCCCGCGGGGGAGAGGGTTGGGGAGAGGGTTGGGGAGAGGGCTGACCAGAAATGCTCACGCCCTCTGAACGCGCGCAACTCGAACTCCTCGCCG
>VFKJ01000800.1 GCA_009885595.1 Myxococcales bacterium
GCCTTGAAGAACGAGCCCTCCCTTCCGAAGTTCGACCGGCATCGGGCGTCTCAATACGCGAGAGCGCCCTGTGGAGCGACCACGCCCCGTCCGCCGAAACCGCACCGTCAGGCAGGTGACCGCGCGCAGTCTCGAAGGGTTACGGCTGGCCCATCCCCTGCTCAGGAGTCGACACGTCGGGCGGTGAGGCGGGGTCGGTGTTGGAGGGCCCGATGGTCGTAGGCGCGGGGGAGTTGGGTGGGGCCCCAACTCCCTCGCGTCTCCCTTTTTCGGAGGAGCGATGTGCTGACGCACACCGGTTGCATCCATGGGTTCACCAACATATTTTATCCACATGCGCGCCGTGCAGATCCTCATGGATGAGAAGGAGCTCGAGCTGATCGATCGGGAAGCGCGGCGACGGGGAACCGACCGATCCAAGTTGATGCGGGAGGCGATGCGGCGGTACCTGCTCAAGCTCGTCCGCGATGCAGACGAACAGCAGTACCTGGCCTCCTACCGCGCTCACCCGCCGGAAACGGCGGAGCTTCGGAGCTGGGAGAAGATTCAGGCATGGCCAGAGGACTGACCTGGGGGGACGTGAGGCTGGTGGAGTTCGGCCGGCCCGACAAGGCGAGGCCGGTGCTGGTGCTCAGTCGCGCCCGCGCGATCGAGGTGCTCAACGCGGTGATGGTGGCCCCCATCACCAGCACCATTCGAGGCAACCGGGCCGAAGTGCCGCTCGGCATCGCCGAAGGACTGAAGGGCCCTTCCGCAGCGAAGTTGGACGCCATTCAGACCGTGGACAAGAAGAGGCTCGGCCGGTTTCTGGGCTCGGTTGCGCCAGAGCGTCGATCCGAGCTTCGGCGCGCGGTGCTCTTCGCCATGGAGTTGGACGAGGAGAGCGACCTCGACGCGTGAAGCTGAGGGGCTCGCGTCTCCCTTTTTCGCATCTTGCTCCCTCTCCCCCGCGGGGGAGAGGGTCGGGGAGAGGGCTGACGGTAGACATCGTCCTGTTCTTCGTGAGTTCGGGAGGCAAGATCCGCGGCCAGCTCATGGAGCTCGAGGTGCCGCCCTCAGCTGAACGAGCACGTCGTCGCGATGCTCGTGGCGTGGCGAAAGGCGCACGGCGGAGGGCGGGTCCTGAGCTCGGGCTTCAAGGTGGGCA
The DNA here is from genome assembly GCA_009885595.1 of Myxococcales bacterium. GTDB lineage: Bacteria > Myxococcota > Myxococcia > Myxococcales > Myxococcaceae > Archangium_A. The sequence continues at coordinate 1,148 of VFKJ01000800.1, forward strand.
TCAGCGACCAGGCGGGGTTCATGCCCGACGTGCAGTACTTCAAGCCCGGGCGCTTCGTGCCCGA
>VFKJ01000634.1 GCA_009885595.1 Myxococcales bacterium
GCCATCGGTGAAGCCGCCGTCGCCGCCGCCACTGCCACCGCCACCGCCCATCGCCTGCCCACCACCGCCGCCCCCCAGGCTCCCGCCCGCGCCGCCGCCGGTGAGCGCTCCTCCGCCGCCCCCGCCGGTGGCGCTGGCGAGCACGCATTCCCGCGCGCCGTCGCTCGGGGCGCACACGAAGCCCGGACCGCAGTCGTCATCGCTCTGGCAGGCGAAGCGGGTGACGTTGGGGTCGAACGCGCCGCAGGTGCAGCCGACGGCCCACAGTGAAGAGGCGAGGAGCCCGAGTGACCGCAGATTCACGGGCGGCAGCGTAGCAGCCCCTCGCGCCCGGGCCTCACAGGTGCAGCACCTTCTTGGTGACCTGGCCCGCCTTGACCTCCACCTCGATGGAGGTGTCGATCTTCGCCTGCTCGTTGGCCAGCTTGAGCACGTGGCGCCCGGCCGGCAGCGACACCTCGATGAGGGGCGTGTCTCCCAGCAGCTTTCCGTTGAGCGAGACGCGCGTCCACGGGTCGGTGCTCAGGGTGAGCTTGCCCTGTCGCACGTCGGCCTTCTTCTGCGGCAGCGTCAGCACGATCATGAGGCGCTCGCCCTCGAGGCTCACGGTCACGGTGCGCTTGACGCTGCCGTGCCCGCCGAGCGAGGCCTCGATGACGTGCTCGCCCGCGTTCACCTCGCTCACCGTGAGGGGCGCCACGCCCGCGGCCTTCCCGTCCACCGTCACCAGCGCGCCGGGTGGCTCGGTCTCCACCGCGATGGAGGAGGTCTTCTCCACCACCGCCGGCACCACGGTGGGCTCGGGCACCGCCTCGAGCACCTCGACGGTGGTCTCCGGTTGTTCCGGCGGGGGCGGCTGCGCGGTCAGCACCTTCCACGACACCGCGCCCGCCATCAGCACCAGCAGCAACGTGCCCGCGGCCGCGATGCCCAGCTTGAGGTTGCCGCTGCCGTCCAGGTTGCCCGCGAACGAAGGCGTGCCGCCTGGCATCGAGGCGTCGGTGGGCGGCTTGAGCACTTCGACCTTCGAGTTGCTCAGCTCTCCGCGCGCGGCGTTCTCGATCAACTGGGTGCGCTCGGCGATGCGGGCCTTGAACAGCCGGTGCATCACCTGGCCAAGCTCGCTGGTGGAAGGACCGCCGCCGTTGGCCTGGAGCCAGCCCTCGAGCGCGGCCTTGAACTCCTGCGCGCTCTGGAAGCGGGTGGCGAGCCGCTTGTCGAGCGCGCGCATGATGATGGCCGCCAGCTCGGGCGGCACCGCGGGGTTTCGGTGCTGGGGTGGCTCGATGGGCAGGTCGCTGATCAGCGCCGTCAAGATGCGAATCTGATCGTCGAAGGCGAACAGGCGCCGGTGGGTGACGAGCTCCCAGAGCACCACGCCCATCGCGAACACGTCGACGCGCGCGTCGAGGTCGCTGTCGCCCTTCGCCTGCTCGGGCGCCATGTACGCGAACTTGCCCTTGAGCTGCTGGCCCTGCGTCTGGGTGGCGCGGTTGGCGGCCCGGGCGATGCCGAAGTCCACCAGCTTCACCTGGCCGTCCCAGGTGAGCACGATGTTGTGGGGGCTGACGTCGCGGTGCACCACGTTGAGCGGCTTGCCGTCGATGCCCGCGCGCAGGTGGGCGTGCGAGAGGCCCTCGAGCGCCAAGATGGCGATCTTCACCGATACCCGGGGGTCGAGCGGCGTGCCCGCCTTCGCCGCGGTGCGCGCCACGCTGACGAGGTTCTCGCCCGCGAGGTACTCCATCGCGATGTAGTAGGCGCCCGCGTGCTCGCCGAGGTCGAAGACCTGCACGATGTTCGGGTGGGTGAGCTGCACCACGATGCGCGCCTCGTCGAGGAACATCTCCACGAAGGCTTCGTCTTGCGAGAGCGACTCGATGATGCGCTTGACCACCACCAGGCGCTCGAAGCCGCGCAGGCCCACCTGGCGCGCGAGCCAGATCTCCGCCATGCCGCCGGTGGCGAGCTTCGCGAGCAGGGTGTAGGCGCCGACGACGGTGCCGGGCGCCCAGCCCGGGGTGTCGGCCTGAGGCTGCGTCATCGGGGGACGACTATGCAACGAAGTCCGAACGCGGGGATCAGAATCCGCCGCGAGCGCAACCGGTTTCCCCGGACGTCAGCGGGCGGTAGCGTGCCGCCCGTGAGCGCGCTCCGAACCCTCCTCCTGTGCCTGATGCTCCCGCTGGCCGCGTGGGCGCAGGTGGACAAGGCCGAGAAGGCGCTGCGCGAGCTGGAATACCCCGAGGCGCTCAAGGCGTTGGAGGCGGCGAAGAAGCAGGTGGGCAACGACCGCGCCACCACGCTGCGAATTCACGAGCTCTCGGCGATCGTGCTGGCCACCCTGGGGCAGGACGCCAAGGCGCTCAAGGCGTTCCAGGTGGTGTTCTCGCTCGCGCCCGATTTCAAGCTGGCGGGCAATCACCCGCCGCGGGTCACCACCGTGTTCTACGAGGCGCGGGGCTGGCTCGATCAGCACAAGCCGCTCGAGGTGCGCCAGCTGCCAGGCGTGGCCAGGCAGGGGCTGATCACCGAGCTGCAGGTCGAGGTGGGGAACGATCCGCTCAAGCTCATCAAAGAGGTGCGCTTCTACCTGCTGGTCGACGGCAAGGTGAGCGAGCTCGAAGTGCCGGTGACGGGACCCGTGGTGGTGGCGCCGGCGGAGGTGCAGCGGCTCTCGTGGTGGGCGGTGGTGCTGGGCGAAAAGAAGGCGGTGCTCGCCGAGCTGGCGTCGAAGGGTTCGCCGCGCATCGAGGCCGCCGCGCCGTTGCCGGTGGCGGTGAAGCCGAAGAGCCCCGAGCCGCCGCCGCAGCCCGAGCCCGTCCCCGCGCCCGTGGTGGAAGAGAAAGAGCCTGAGCTCACCGCGTGGGAAGAGCCCCCCAGGCCGATGCCGGGCACACGCGTCGCCTCGTTCGCGCTGCTGGGCAGCGGCGTGGCGGTGGCGGGGCTGGGCCTCGCGTTCGGCGCGATGTCCGAGGGCACCAAAGCGAAGGTCACGGGCGCCGAAGTCGACGCCAGCGGCCGCGTGGTTGGGCTCACCCAGAAAGACGCGCTCGCGCTCGACGCTCAGCAGCGCACCGAGGCGAGCCTCGCCAACGTCTTCATCATCACGGGCGCGGCGTTGGCGGCGGGCGGGGTGACGCTGCTCATCTTGAGCCTCGACGACACCAAGGTGGCGCTGGTGCCCACTTTTGGCGGGGTCGGGCTCGCCGGCTCGTTCTGACTCAGAACTCGACGCGCCAGACCGCTGCCGCAACCTCTGCGAGCTTCTCCTGTCGCCCGATGATGGCTTGCGGTGTCCAGTCGGCTGCCTCGGCGAGTCGCGTCGTCGGCCAAGCGCTGCTTCGGTAGGATTGGACCTTCAGCGAATAGGGCTGATTGCCGAGGCTGCGGTTCTGGTCGCGATCCAGGAGCACGTAGTTCCCGATTCGCGCCGTGAATCTTCGGCGATCCTCCTCAGAGAAGGTCGCCCAATCAGCGCCCGGGTTCTCTGGGAGGACGTGCTCGAGCGTCGCGATCGAGGTCTCGAAGTCACCCGAGGGACCACCCATCTTCTGATCGATCGCGAAGAGGATGTAGCGAGGTAGGCGTGCCTTCCTTCCCCGCCGCGCCAGTTCCGCGCGAGCGAAGTCGGCTTTGAAGTCTTCGTCGGAGACGTAGAGGTCCCGGAGGCCGTCGCGGCCATCGACGCCGAGCCAGATGGCTTTCGGAGAGGTGAGTTTCTGCTCGCTTACTGCGATCGCGACCTGGTTGAACCGTTGTTCGAGTTCGCTCGGGTTCCGCCTTCCGACGACGGAGTGTCGGAAGAACACAACGAGGCAGGTGCGGAGAACTGATTCGATGCGCTTGAGCTCGAAGCCTCGCGAGAAACACGCCAGCAACAAGGGGATGTGTTGGGAGACGTCCAGCAGCGTGAGCGCGCGGATGTGTTCCTTGCAGTCCTTGGATTCGGCCCAGAGTTCGTCGTTGGGGTCGCTGAGTGCCCGGAACCACAACGCTGCGCTGTCGAGGGCCTCCAACAGGGTGAACGCCTGCTCGCGGCTGGTGACCTCGCCCTTGAGCACCTTGAAGAGGCGGTCAGCGCGAACCAGCTTCCGCCGCGAAATCCAATACTGGCGAAGGAACGTGGGAAGCGTTTCCGCTTCCACCGTCTCCACGATGCGGCGCCATTTGACGCGGGCGTGGTCGAGGTCGACCTTGCCCCCCTTCAGAAGCGAGAACAGATAGTTCTTCAGCAGATCCGTCGACGTCAGTTGGAGGCTTCGTGCGTTCAGCGTCTCGAACACCGAGTAAGCGTTGAGTTCGTCATCGACCGTGATTGTCGTGAACGCCAATTGCGTTCCCATCGACTCTTGGAACGCGGCAACCAGCGCTTCGCCGTCGGCTTCCGCCGGGACGAGCTTTCGCCACTTCTCCCTGAAGAACTCGAGCGCATTCCACAGCCGCTTGGTGGAGCCCCGAAGCAGGCGCGCGCGGTCCGGTGGCAGCCCCCCGAGGTTGACGATGAACTCCTGGAAGAAGTCGTTGTCAGTCTCGTTGAGGACCAGCTTGCTCTGCCAGCGAAGTGACCCCGGATCGGGTGAACCGACATAGCGGGCTCGCAAGAGGTCGTAGCGCGCCACGTCGCCCCTCTCTCGCAGCAGTTCCAGCACCGCTACGCAAGCCACCACGAGGGTGGCGAGGCGCTGCTGTCCATCGATGACCTGGGTCGGCCCCTTCGTCACTCGCTGCAACACCAGTGCGCCCATGTAGTGGGGAAAGGGCGCTGTGCGGCTCTCCAGCACGTCCTCCCAAAGCGCCTCCCACTGCTCCTGTTCCCACATGTAGTCGCGCTGATAGAGCGGCACCTTGTAGAGCTTGCCGTTCGAGAAGAGTTCCTCGAGGGTGATGGTGTCCGTGTCGAGCAACCTTGGCTTCGCCATGACCCGAAGATACAGCGGCCGCGCCTGGGCCTCTCGGAACATCAGTTCAGGCTGCTGGGAGTAGCCCCGCCGCACTCGTTCATGGACTCGCGCAGTCGCCCAGCACATGGTGCGCCCTCACGGTCGTTCTGGAGGCGAACATGTACGCTGTCGCTGGAGTCTCGGGTCGTACGGGCGCGGCCACCGCGAACGCGCTGCTCAAGCAAGGTCAAAAAGTCCGGGTGCTGGTGCGCAACGAAGCGCAGGCCGAGCCCTGGCGCAGCAAGCACGTCGAGATCGCGACGGTCGATCTCACCGACAGCGCCGGGCTGGCGACCGCGCTCAAGGGCACGAACGGCGCGTACCTGCTCTTGCCGCCCAACCCCACCGCCACCGACTACCTCGCCGACCGCGCCGCCTTCCTCGAGAAGATGATCGCCGGGGTGAAGAAGTCGGGCATCAAGAACATCCTCTTCCTCTCGTCGATCGGCGCTCAGCACCCCGCGGGCACGGGGCCGGTGGTCGCGCTCCACCGGGCGGAGAAGGCGCTGTCGGGCCTGCTTCCTTCGGTCACCTTCCTGCGCCCCGGCTACATCCTGGAGAACTGGGCCGCCTCGTTGCTGCCCGCGCTGGAGACCAGCGAGCTGCCGTTCTTCGGCAGCGTGCACGTGAAGTTCCCGCAGGTGGGCACGCACGACGTCGGCCTCGCCGCCGCCAACGCGCTGGTGGAGAACTTCCACGGCACGCGTCACCTGGAGCTCGGTGGCAAGGAGAACTGGTCGGTCGAGGACGTGGCCGTGGTGCTCACCTCGTTGCTCGGTCAGCAGATCAAGCCCGTGTCGCTGCCGGTGGAGTCGGCGCGCGAGGGGCTCGAGAAGATGGGCATGAACCCGTCGATGGCCGCGCTCTACGCCGAGATGTACCAGGGCCTGGCGCGGGGGCTGCTGGCCTTCGCGCACCCGCATGGCTTCCTGCGCGGGAACACGCCGCTGTTCGAGTCGCTCAAGCCGTTGGTGTGAGCTGAGAAC
>VFKJ01000803.1 GCA_009885595.1 Myxococcales bacterium
GCCCTCGACCGGCTGGCCCTTGTCGTTCAGCAGCGGCTTCTTCTCGACGAGGATCTCTTTGTATTTGTAGTCAGGAAAGAGGTGGTGGTTCTTCATGGTCGTTGGCTCCGTGCTCAGGGGATGAGGATCGCGCGCTTCTTCAGTTCGTGTTTCTGCGAGGCGGTGAAGACCTCGTTGATGGTCGAGAGCGGGTGGTACTCGACGTTCTCGAGCAACTGGACCCGGTTGCTGATCACGTCCTTCACCACGTCGTCGTAGAAGGCCGGGCGGCAGCCCCAGTTGCCGAAGCACTCCGCGTCGAACGCCATCAGGTTGGAGAGGCGCAGGTCGAGCTTGTCCATGGTGAAGCCGACGATCGCCAGCGTGCCTGCGTAGGAGAGCAGGTTGTACGCCGTCTCCTGGCCGCCCTTGGTGCCGCTCATCTCGAACACGCGCCACTGCCAGGCGGGCAGCTTGTTCTCCTTCACCAGCGCGCGGATCTTCGCCTTGAGCTCCTTCTGGTCGAGCCCCTTCGTGTTGAGGGTGAAGCGCGCGCCCTGGTCCTTGGCGACCGCCAGGCGGGCATCGTCGACGTCGAGCGCGAGCACGGTGGCGCCCACGTTCTTCGCGTGCTGCACCATGTAGATGCCCACGCCACCGACGCCGACGACGATGGCGAGCTCGCCCGCCTTCACGCCGCTGCGCTTGAGCGACTGGTAGGGCGTGGTGATGGCGTCGGCGACCACCGAGAGGTCGGCCACCTTGTGCTTGCCCAGGTCCGAGGGGAGCACGCAGACGAAGCGGCCCGGCACCACGATGTGCGTGGCGAAGCCGCCGTCGAAGTCGTTGCCCGGCATCTTCTGGTGCTGGCAGATGTTCTCGCGGCCGGCGCGGCAGAGGTCGCACTCACCGCACGGCAGCACCGCGGGGATGATCACGTTCTTGCCGATCACGTGAGCTGCAGCAGGGCCGGCCTTGATCACCCGGCCGCTGATCTCGTGCCCGAGGATGAGCGGGGCGGCCTTCTTCGTCTGCACGCCCTCGAAGAAGGTGAGGTCGGTGTGGCACAGGCCACAGCCGGCGATCTCCACCACCACCGCGTCGCCCTGCGGCGGGGGAATGCTGAAGGGCCGCTTCTCCAGCGGCTTGCCGACCTGCGTGAAGAACCAGCCAGACGCTTCTGTGGTCATGTTTGAGATCCTCCCACCCGAACGTTCGTTCGGGAAGACGTGATCAGTAGTCCAGCCATCGACGTCATGTAAAGTCGGGCCGCTGATTAGTGGCCAGGAGGCTTGATGCAGATCAAGACGACCAACGAGATGAAGCGGCTGTTGACGGAGTACTTCCAGGGGTTCTTCCCCAGGGAGGGCCCCGCGCCGAAGGTCGCCTGGTGCACCAGCGTGGGCCCCGCGGAGCTGCTGATCGCGCTCGGGTACAAGGTCTATTACCCGGAGAACCACGGGGCGATGCTGGGGGCCACCCGGCAGGCGAACGAGCACATGGGGGCGGCGAACGCGCTCGGCTACTCACCCGACATCTGCTCGTACCTGACGTCGGACGTGGGCGCCTTCCTGAATCACCAGACGCCGCTGACCAAGGCCTACGGCATCCCGTCGATCCCGAAGCCCGACGTGCTCGTCTACAACACCAACCAGTGCCGCGAGGTTCAGGACTGGTTCATGTTCTACGCCCGGCACTTCAAGGTGCCTGCGTTCGGGGTGATCGCCCCGAACATGGTCGACGAGCTGGGCGAGGCGCAGGTCGACTACGTGGCCAGCCAGTTCAAGGACCTCGCGGCGGTCTTAGGGAAGGTGAGCGGCGCGAAGGTGGATCCCGAGCGGCTCGCGCAGGCGGTGGAGCTCTCGCGCCAGACCTCGGTGCTCTGGGGCGAGTTCCTCGACTTCGGCAAGCACACGCCCGCGCCGATGACCTTCTTCGACGGCTGCATCCAGATGGCGCCCGCGGTGGTGCTGCGCGGCACGCCCGCGGCGGTGGCGTACTACCGGCTGCTCAACGACGAGATGCGCGAGCACGTGAAGGCGGGGGAGAGCGCGGTGAAGAAGGAAGGCGTGCGGCTCTACTGGGAGGGCATGCCCATCTGGGGAAAGCTGCGCTACTTCGCCGAGACGCTGGGCAACATGGGCGCGAACGCGGTGGCCTCGACGTACTGCAACTCGTGGGTGTTCGACGGGTTCTCGGCGAGTGATCCGTATCGCTCGCTGGCGCGCGCCTACACGGAGATCTTCATCAACCGCAGCGAGGCGAAGAAGGAAGAGCTGATGGCGGCGATGCTCGCGAAGTTCAGCATCGACGGGGTCATCTACCATGACGCCAAGACGTGCCCGCACAACAGCAACTCGCGCTTCGGCATGCCGCAGCGCCTCAGCAAGGCGACCGGAATTCCACACCTGATCATGAATGGAGATCTCTGCGACCTTCGCTGCTTCAGTGAGGAGCAGACCACCACCTCGCTCGAGGCGTTCGTCGAGCAGTTGCAGGAAAACAAGCACTGATGACCACGTACTTCGCCGGCATCGACCTGGGCTCGGCCTTCACCAAGGCGGTGGTGATCTCCGACGACGGGACGATTCTGAGCAGCCACCTCGAGCGCACCGGGTTGTCGTTCGAGACCAACGCGCAGTTGGTGTTCGACGGCGCGCTTCAGAGGGCGGGCATCACGCAGGCCCAGGTGAAGGCGGTGGGCGCGACCGGAGTGGGGCGGCGCAACTGCGCGTTCGCCACCCTGGTGAAGCCGGAGATCGGCTGCTTCGCGAAGGGGGTGTACTTTCATCACCGCGCGCACTGCGTGGTGGTGGACATCGGGGGCCAGGACAACAAGGTCATCCGCGTGTCGCAGAGCGGGCAGCAGGAGTACTTCAAGATGAACCGGAAGTGCGCCGCGGGTACGGGCGCGTTCCTCGAAGAGATCTCGTTCAAGCTCAACGTGCCGCAGAAGGAGATGAACGAGCGCGCGAGCCGGGCCACCAAGGTGGTGAGCATCGGCAGTTACTGCACGGTGTTCTCCGCGACCGAGATCATCCACCACATCCGCGAGGGGAAGGAGATCGATGCCATCTTCCGCGGCGTGTACGAGTCGGTGGTGAAGCGGGTGCTGGAGATGGATCCGCTCGCGGACACCGTGGTGCTGGCCGGTGGAGCGATCGCGAACAACTCGGTGCTGGTGGATCTGTTCCGCGAGAAGGTGAAGGTCGAGGTGATCGTGCCGCCTTCGCCGCAGACGCTCGGCGCGCTCGGCGCGGCGCTGTACGCTCGAGACGGCTCAGCGAGCGACGAGTCGGAGTGAGAGCGCCCTGGGCGCGAGGAACTCAGCTCACCCCGGGCCGAACCCAGGCGAGCTGGAGCACCGCGACCACCAGCGTCCACGCTTCGTCCTCGGCAGTGCGCTCGGCCGCCAGATGGGTGAACAAAGGTGTCGGTGAAGGAGGGCGCGCCGAGGTGCAGGTGGTGCGGGGGTCGAGGGTCGCCACCTCACGGCCGCGCAGGGTGAGTTGTCCTCCCAGCCGGTAGCTGCCCAGTTGCGCCCCGTCAGGAGCGAACAGGCCCGGTTCTCCCAACTTGAACGTGCCGAGGGCCGCGCCGTTGACCATCGCGTGACACACCCCGGCCGCGAGGCGCAGGTCCAGCCGGTGCGCCGAGGTCATCGCCAGCAGCCGGCCGTCCGCGCCGCCGTTCTTCGACTCCAGGGTGAAGGCGAGCAGCCAGCCCGAGTCCGTGCGCGCCGAAGGCACCCGGCCCGCGCCCTGATCATTTCGTCCGAACAGGCTCTCCGTGTAGGTCGAGCTGCCGACCCACTCGCGCGTCAATTCCATGAGCGAGGCGCTTCCCCAGGGAAGCAGCTCAGGCACCTTGCCCGACTTCACGGCGGCGCCCAGCTGGTACATCTCCTCCGAGCCCCCGCGGCGTTTGACGAAGGTGAAGATGAGCGCGAGCGGCACGATCACGCCGAGGACGAACGCGACGACGAGCACCCCCAGCACTTCCATGATCGACTGAACATCCATCCGGCCCTCTTACCGTGTGACCGGGGAGTCGTCGGACTCCTATTTCGATCAGCCCTCTCAGAGCGGCGCGAAGCGCGCAGAGAAGTGACGCAGCGCGGGCGGCTGCTCGGTGATCCGCATTCCCTTGAGTGACTTCGCCCGCTTCATCACGCGCGCCATCACCTCGATCACGTAGTCCATGTGGCTCTGCGTGTACGTACGCCGCGGAATCGCGAGCCGCACCAGGTCCATCGCCGCCGGCACCTCGCTGCCATCGGGCTTCAACCCGAACATCACCGTGCCGATCTCACACCCGCGCACGCCGCCTTCCTCGTACAGCGCCACCGCCAGCGCCTGCCCCGGGTACTGCAGCGGGGGAATGTGCGGCAGCAGCGCGCGCGCGTCGATGTACACCGCGTGACCGCCGGTCGGCTCGACGATGGGCACGCCGAGCTTGCTCAGCCCCTCGCCCACGTACTGCGTCGAGCGGATTCGATACATCAGGTAGTCATGCCGCACGACCTCGCGCAGGCCCTGCGCGATGGCGTCGAGGTCGCGCCCCGCGAGCCCGCCGTACGTGGGGAAGCCCTCGGTGAGGATCAGCATGTTGCGGCACTTGAGCGCCCACTCGTCGTCGTTGAGCGCCAGCCACCCGCCGATGTTCGCCAGCCCGTCCTTCTTCGCCGACATCGTCATGCCGTCGGCGAGCGAGCCGATCTCCTTCACGATCTCCGTCACCGACCGCTCACCCTGGCCCGGCTCGCGCTCGCGAATGAACCACGCGTTCTCCGCGAACCGGCACCCATCGAGGAACAGCGGCAGCTGGTACTTGTCGCAGATGGCCCGAACGCCCTTGAGGTTCTCCAGGCTCACCGGCTGACCACCGCCGGAGTTGTTCGTGATGGTCATCATCACCATCGGGATCTTCTCTCGCCCGTGCTCCTTGATGCAGGCCTCGAGCGCGACCAGATCCATGTTCCCCTTGAAGGGGTGCCACACCGATGGCTTCTTCCCCTCGGCGATCACCAGGTCCACCGCGGTCGCCTTGGTGAACTCGATGTTCGCGCGCGTGGTGTCGAAGTGGGTGTTGTTGGGCACCACCTTCCCCGGCCCGCCCGCCACCGAGAACAGGATCTTCTCGGCCGCGCGCCCCTGGTGCGTGGGGATGACGTGCTTGAAGTTGAACAGCTCCTTCACCGCGGTCTCGAACCGATAGAACGACGGGCTGCCCGCGTAGCTCTCGTCGCCGCGCTGAATCGCCGCCCACTGCTCCGAGCTCATCGCGCCCGTGCCGGAGTCGGTCAGCAGATCGATCATCACGTCATCGGAGTGCAGCGCGAACAGGTTGAACCCCGCCTGCTTCAGCTTCCCCAGCCGCTCTTCCGGAGTGGTGATGCGCAACGGTTCGACGGACTTGATGCGGAACGGTTCGATGATGGTCTGGAAGCCGTGCATGCCGGCCTCGTACCTCAGGCGCCGCCCTCCCATGTGATCCAGGTCAACGAATGGCATCACCTCAACTGCGCTCAGCTATACGGGCCGCCGTGACCATCCGTCCCACGCAGGCGCTGAGGCGCTTCCTGGCCGTCGCCGCCGGCTGCGTGCTCGTGGGCACCGTCACCTACGCCTTCTTCGGGGTGCCCGGCTCGGGCCGGCAGATCGAACACTTTCCCTGGCCCTTCCTCGACATGTGGGTGCGCTGGGACGCGGGCTGGTACGAGCAGATCGCGCTGCGCGAGTACAACTACTCGGCCACGCAGCAGAGCGCGGCCGCGTACTTCCCGCTCTACCCGCTGGCGATGCGCGCGGTGATGCTCACCGGCACCAACGTCTTCGTCGCCGGCATCCTGCTCACCTTCGTCTTCGGCGCGGCCGCGGTGGTGATGTTCTCCCGCTGGGCCACGTTGATGAAGCCGGAAGCCGCCAGCCTCGCCACCTGGCTGCTCGTGCTCTGGCCCTTCGCCTTCTACATCGTGGGCGCGGTGTACTCCGACGCGCTGTTTCTGCTGTGCGTCACCAGCGCGTTCTTGATGCTGGAGAAGGGCAAGGTCGGCTGGGCCACGCTGTTCGGCGCGCTCGCCACCGCCACCCGGCCCATCGCGCCGGCAGTGGTGTTGGGACTGCTCGTGCGGCACCTCGAATTACGGCGCAGGGCGGGGCTGCCGATTCGCGCGCGCGACTTCCTCCCGCTGGCGTCCGTCGCCGGGCTGCTCGCGTTCATGACCTTCCTCTGGTGGCGCTTCGGAGATCCGATCGGCTTCGCCACCACCCAGGCAGGCTGGAACCAGCTCTCCGGGCCCGCGGCGATCTTCAAGTACGGCGCGCTCTCGAAGATGAAGCCCATCGATCTCACCTTCCCCGCGTTCCACGCGCTGCTCGCGTTCGCCGCGCTCGCCTCGGCGTGGCCGCTGCGCAAGAGCCTCGGGTGGGGCTACTCGGTCTACGTGGCCGTCGCGATCGGGCTCCCGCTGATCAGCAGCCGCGACTTCATCGGGCTGGGCCGCTACGCCATCGCCGTCTTCCCCTTCTTCCTGCAGGCGGCGTTGATCCTCGCGCAGCGGCCGCGCGGGAAGGTCGTCTGGCTCGGCCTCAGCAGCGTGCTGCTGGTGTGGATGATCTCGCGCTTCGCGATGGGCTTCTACACCTCGTAGCTGCATCGACTTGAACGAGCCGCCGGTCATCCTGACGGCGCGCGTGCGCCAGTGAAGAAGCTCGCGCGCTGAGGCGGGTGTGCTCTACCTGACAGCCCGGCGCTCGACGGCGGTCACCGTGAAGCTCTGCTCGACGTTCTGGTACTCGCCTTCGTAGCGGGGATACCGCCAGCCATCGAACTGCGCGCGCAGGCACCTCGCCAGCAAGGACTCGTCGAGCTCCCTGCGCAGGTGCACCTCGCCCACTCGCCCGTCGTTGAACACCACCCAGCGCACCTCGAACCGCTGCGCATCGGGTGGCGTCATCCGGCGGGCCTGCTCTGCCAGGCACTCCTGCAGCAGCGGCGCGAAGTGTTCATTCACCACCCGCACCTGATCAGCCGAGAGGCCGCCCTCCTGCCCCTGCTGCTTGCTGAAGTCGTGGAAGGTCCAGCGGCCGAGCACCTTGCGCTCGAGCGCGCGGCAGCTGCCGGGCGTGTGCGCGGTGTCGTACGAGACGCAAGTCTGGTCGAGCATCGGGGTGCGCGCCCACGCGCGGTGCTCCTCGGGCAGCCCCGCCATGATCACCGCCACCTCGCGCAGCGCGAACTTCACCGCGCCATCGGCGTCGTTCTTCGCGCGCGCCAGGGCCAGCAGCTTTCCCAGCGCCTTGCGCCGCAGCGCCGCGCACTGGGGCTTGTCACAGTGCCCTTCTGCCTTTTCCAGCAGCGAGCCCTGCCGCCCCTCGGTGCCCTCTCGCAGCGCGAGCCCCAGCTGGAGCTTCTGCGCGAGGTAGAGATCCTTCTCCTGCTGCGCCAGGCGCAGGGTGGTGGGCTCGCAGGGGTTGGGCTTGCCCGCCTTCTCCGCCTTCGCAGCGCAGACCTCGGCGTCCTGCAGCTCCTTCGCCCGCTGGTTGAGCTTCTTGTCGGCGGCCTTGAGCTTGCTCACCGAGAGCAGCCCCGCGAGCGCGGCGTTCCGGCAGGCCTCGGTCTTCTCCGGGCCACACGCGAGCCGCCAGGCCGTCGCCGCCTCTCGAGCCGCGTTCACGTCAGCGGCCGCCAGCTCGACCTTGAACGCCAGCTGCCCCGCCTGGTGCCGCGCCTCGCCATCGAGGGAGGCCGCTTCCTTCACCGCCGTCTGCGCGGCCGTACGCGCCGCGTCGAGCTGCTTGCCCTTGAGGGCTGCCTGCCCCTCGGAGAGCGCGGCCTTGTAGGCGGCGGCGGAGTCGATGGGCTCTGCGATCACCGGCCGCTGCAGCACGGGTTTGGGCTTCTCGGCTTCGGGCTCGAAGGCCTTCGAGAGATCGTCGCCTGAGTCGGGCTGGTCCAAGGTGACCGGCGCGTCTTTGGTGGTGGCCGTGCCCGCCCCGGCGCACGCAACGAACAACAACGACGACAGCAGGAGACGGCGCATGAGCGGCGAGAGCAAACACCATCGTGCGCCCGCTCGTCACCCCGTCCGTGGGGGGCGGACTCTTCCAGCGGTGTCATCCCGTGCCCGAGAGCGAGTAGGGTGTCGCCCCCATGCGTGGACTTCTCTCAATCTTCCTGATCGTGACCCTCGCCGCCTGCTCCCAGGGCAGCAGCAGCAGCTCGCGCGCCACAGACCAGCTGGCGGCCCTCAAGAAGAAGCAGGAGGCGGAGGCGAAGGCCAAGAAGGACAAGGAGAACAAGCTCGAGCCGCTCCCGGTCGAGGTGGTGAAGCTCGACCCGCCCTATGACGACACCCAGGCGACGCCGATCCTCCCCGACGGCCCGTGCCCCGAGGGCTTCTGGGCCCTCTTCCCCGGTGAGGCGCCCGGGGCCACCCCCGAGGAGAAGAAGGCGAACGCCGCCAAGCGCAAGGAGACCGCCGAGGCCGCGAAGGCGAAGAAGTACATCGTCAAGCTCCGCGCCCCCGCGCAGGTGGTGCTCTCGCCCTACGATGCGCCCAACGGCAAGTTCACCATCGACGTGAACGGCACCGTCGACTGCACCGACGCGCTGGGCCGCATCGCGCTCGCGTGGACCGCGACGAGGGCAGGCGACCCCGGCAACTCCGCCGCCAAGGCCGACGCCGACTTCGCGCAGAACGCGTGGATCGCCGAGCCCGCGCACTTCGACCTCTTCATCAAGTCGCTCACCGAGGCCAAGGAGTTCAACGACAAGAACCGCTTCGCGCTCTCCGCGCGCGTGGGCTTTGGCCTGGGCAAGGTAGAGGTGGACAAGAAGATCAAGAAGGTCGCCAAGGTGTCCGAGAAGGTGGAGGCCGCGGGCGAGACGCTCTCCTTCGGCGGAGGCAACGAGGACTGGGGCGCGGGCCGCCTCATCCACGCCGACCTGCTCGGCATTCGGGTCGCCACCGATCGCGAAAAGAAGCAGGTGGTCGAGAAGGGGAAGTGAGTGACGTCGGGTGAGGCCGTCGCTACATAGCCGCCCATGAAAGAGCTCGACACCGAGGCCACGCAGGCGCTGCTCAACCGCATCATGGAGTTCGAGCTGGCGGGCGTCGTCCGCTACACCCACTACTCCCTGATGATCGCGGGCCCCAACCGCATCCCCATCGTGCAGTTCATGAAGGCGCAGGCCACCGAGTCGCTGCTGCACGCCTCCACCGCGGGGGAGATCCTCGTCGGGCTCGGCGGTCACCCCACGCTGCGGATCGCCGACATCCCCGAGAGCTACAAACACTCGGTCAAGGACATCCTCGAGGAGAGCCTCGCGCACGAGAAGGTGGCCCTCGACATCTACAAGCAGCTGCTCGACGAGGTGGAAGACCGCAGCGTCTACCTCGAGGAGTACGCCCGCACCCAGATCGCCCAGGAAGAGATGCACGGCATGGAGGTGCGCAAGATGCTCCGCGACGTCGGGGTGGTGCACGCGCACAACGAGTTCCCTTCGCTCGAGCTCCTCGGCAAGAAGGACAAGAAGAAGAAAGAGAAGAAGCAGGACAAGAAGCAGGACAAGAAGAAGAAGGACCGGGACGACGACGACGAAGTGCACGCCGAGGACTGAGTGCGGTCCCTCACCATCGACTGCGACTACGTGATGCCGCAGCTCGCGGCCTCCTACCTGCGCGAAGAGGGCGGCGAGGTCGCCTTCATCGAAGCCAACACCACCCACTCCGTGCCCCGGCTGCTGGCGGCGCTGGCGAAGGAAGGCCTTTCGCCCGAGGCCGTGAAGTACGTCATCGTCACCCACGTGCACCTGGATCACGCGGGCGGTGCTTCGGCGCTGATGCGCGCGTGCCCCAACGCCACCCTGCTCGCGCACCCCCGCGCCGCCCGGCACCTGATCGACCCCACCCGGCTGGTGGCCAGCGCCAGGCACGTCTACGGCGAGGAGGCCTTCGAGCGGCTCTACGGCACCATCGAGGCGATCGACGCCGCGAAGGTTCGCGCCCTGGAAGAGGGAGAGACGGTCACCCTCGGCTCCGCCCGCTTTCAGTTCCTGCACACGCGCGGGCACGCCAATCACCACTTCGTGGTGCACGACCAGCAGGACGAGACCGTCTTCACCGGCGACGCGTTCGGGCTGGTGTACCCGGTGCTGCAGCGCGC
>VFKJ01000426.1 GCA_009885595.1 Myxococcales bacterium
CAACCGCTTCGGCTCGATGCCCTTCATCGCCCGCCAGTTCCGCGACATGGTCGACAGCCGCATGGGCCGCGTGCGCGGCAGCGTCACCAGCGCCGCCAAGCTCGGCGACACCGAGGTCACGGCGATCAAGAAGCAGCTCGAGGCGATCACCCAGCGCAGCGTGATGCTGGAGACGAAGGTCGACCCCGCGCTCATCGGCGGCGTGGTGGCGCAGGTCGGCAGCCACATGTACGACGGCTCGCTGCGCTCGCAGCTGGCTGAGCTGGGCCGCACCCTGACGAACCGCTGAGCTTCCCGGTTCTTTAGAGGCACTCGAGCGAGCTACTCGGCTGGAAGATCGATCACGGTCGCAGCCAGCTCACCTTCCGAGGTCGTGCAGTTGACGACCCGGGTGGGGCCGAACTGCCACTCCCCGCGGGCTTCGTGAATGTGCCCGAACAGGTGCAGCTTCGGCTGCACCCGGGTGAGGTGCCGCAGCAGATCGGCGCAGCCCACCCGCTCACCGTCGAGCACCCGATCGCCGTACCCCAGCGGCGGCCCGTGGGTGACCAGCACGTCGATCCCCACGGGAATGAGCTGCCACTTCGCGTCGATCGCCGGGCCGCGCCGCAGGTTGAACGCCCAGTCGTGGAACCACGGCTGCCACGGACTGCCCCAGACGCGCAGGCCCGCCACGGTCGCTTCGCTGTCCTCCAGGAAGGTGAGGTCGTGAAACAGCGCGCGCGCCGCCACCGGATTTCGCTGCAGCGCGAAGTCGTGGTTGCCCGCGATCACCACCTTGTGCGGGTGCGGCAGCGAGCGCAGCCAATCGGCCACGCGCTCCAGCTCAGGCAACGTGCCGCGGCCGGTGAGATCGCCTGCGTGAATGAGCACGTCACCGTCCGGCACCGCCAGGCGCGCGTGCTCGTTGTGGGTGTCGGCGATCGCGACGATGCGTGGCATCGACCGCGATTCTTACTCGGGTGAAGCGGTCTCGTCCGTGGGAGGCGAGCCGGCCTTGGGGCCCTCGAACTCCCACTGGTACGTCTTCTTCTCGCCCGCCTTGAGCGAGACCTCTTCTTCGTGCGCGTCTCCCTTGTGAGAGAGCCGCACCACGTGCTTGCCCGCCTTCAGCTTCATCACCAGGTTCTTCCCGCTGGTGCCGACCTTCTTCCCGTCGACCTTCACCTCCACCCCGTCGGGCTTCACGTCGATCGTGAGCACGCCGGGAGCCGCGGCAAACACGAGGTGAGACACCAGCGCGAGGGTCAACATGGGAGACCTCCTGAGGCGGGGCACAGCGTCACGAGAATACTCCGCTGATGATGTACTCCGCTAGCGGAGCACCGGCGAGTACCAGAAGTCGGGGAGACATGCCCCGCCACTGCCCGACAGCACCTCCGCCCACGGCTTCACCAGGCGCTCATTGCCGCACACCAGCGCTAATGGAACCCGGAAGCGGCCGAGGCCGGCGCGCGAGTCGTGGAACACCGGGCGCAGCTCCGCCACCCGCGCGAGCAGCGCGTCGGCGTCGCGCACCTTCCACACCCGCATGGTGGGGCGGTCGACGATGAGCTCGGCCTTCGGCTCCGCGGAGAAGATCGCCTCGCGCAGCGCGGGCGTGGGGGAAGGCTCGGCGATCAGCACGGCGCTCTTCCACAGCGGGTAGCTGCGCTGGCCGTCGCTCCAGTTGAACGGCTTGCGCTCCTGCGTCAGGGCTTTCGTGCCCGGGGTGGTGGCGACCTGCGACAGCACGGCCAACAAGAGAAGGGTCTGCATGTCACTGCCTCCCGAAGATGCGCAGCTTCCAGCTGGTGAGCGTGCCGACGGTGCCGGCCCGGCGATCCTTCACCACGAGCGTCCACTGACCATCTGCGGGTTCGTCGAGGTGCCGCACGCTGTTGAAGACGAAGCCGTCGATGTCGCTGCACGGCCCCGGGACGAAGTTCGTGTCGACGCACCCATGGAGCGGATGCAGCGTGTCGCTCACCCCACCCGACTTCTGCAAGATGAGCTCGAGGTCGGCGGTGCGGGTGTGCGCGATGGTCACTTCGATCTCCACCCACTCGACGTGACCGATGCCGCTGCTGGCCACCGTGATGGAAGACGACGCGCCGGCCAGGTCGTCGTCGGGGATGGCGAGCGCAGGCGACTGCAGGGGGCTGGCGAAGGTGAGCTCCGGGCCCACCGGCGTGATGGTGCGCGCGAGCAGCACCGCCGCGTTCGCGTCGACCACGCCGAACCCGTAACCGTGGTTCACGTGCAGCCCCGCGCCGTTGTCCACCCAGCCCGGAGAGGTCGCGTCGTTCTTCCGGGCGGAGAGCGCCAGCACCCGGCGCACGTCGCGGTACGAGAGCTCGGGGCGGGCCTGCAGCACCAGCGCGCCCACGCCCGCGGCCACCGGGGTGGAGCCCGAGGTGCCGTTCATCGCCTTCGAGTAGTTGGGGTCCGCGTGCTCGGCGGCGTCGTTGCCCGCGTTGTAGCCATCGGCGCCGGTGATGTCGGTGGTGACCAGGCCGACCCCGTCGTTGCCCTCGGTGGGCGCGACGACGAGCACGTTGGGCCCGCCCTCCGCGTAGGCGGCCTTCTTGCCGTCCCGGCCCACGCCACCGACGGCCATCACGAAGCGGCTGGCCGCCTGGGCGTCGAAGTTCGAGTCGTCCAGACCGCCTTCGCTGGTGTCGCCGCCGTTGCCCGAGGCCCAGAAATACACCACGCCCTTTCCTCCGCGGCCGGTGGTGGCGCCCTCCCTGACGCCCCGCAGCCACTGGGGATCGGCGAAGGTGAGCAGGCCGGTGTTGTCCCAGGCGTCGCCCCAGGAGTTGTTGCTGACGCTCAGCACGTCCTTCTGGCGAGTCATGGCGTCGTATTCGTTGCGGGAGGTGAGGTCCTGCAGCACGTTGAAGCTCATCAGGCCCGCGCGCGGCGCGACGCCCCGCAGCCCCACGCCGTTCAGATCGCGCGCTGACAACAGCCCCGCCACGCAGGTGCCGTGCTCGGCCAACCGCACCGGCGCGTTGCCCAGGTAGTCGAAGCCAGCCCCGGTGAGGATGTTCTGCTTCAGGTCTTCATGGCCCTCGTCGACGCCCTCGTCGACCACGGCGATCTTGATCCCCTCGCCGCGCAGCCCCGCGTCCCAGGCGCCGAGCACCTCGATGTCTTCGCCGTTCGGGTTCACCAGGTGCCACTGCTGGTCGAACCAGGGATCGGTGGCGGTGGGGCCGTCGACCGGCGTGCCCGAGAGCTCGGCCGCCAGCGCGCTCTCCACCGTGCCGGAGCTCGCGGCGACCCGCAGGTAATAGGTGCGGCCGTTGACCAGCCCCGAGACGGTGAAGGGGCTGAGCACCTTGCGAAACACGGCGCGGCCCGGGAGCGTGTCGATGGTGGCCACCTCGATGCCGGGCGCTTCCGCGAGGTAGACGTTCCCGCTGCCCAGGGGCTGGGTCCAGCGCAGGGTG